>CAYJHS010000205.1:2049-5078 GCA_964369815.1 uncultured Desulfovibrionaceae bacterium | reverse complement strand
CCCCCCCCCCCCCCCCCCCCCCCCCCCCCCCCCCCCCCCCCCCCCCCAGAAAAAAGAACTAATTAGGCTTATCTTGCGGGTTATCTAAGGTATCAAGGTGAAGAACGTCTTTAGATACTTCCCCAGGGCCGGGGATGAGTTGTGTTTCAGGGTTTAAGTTAAACCAGTTAAACCACATGCTATAGATGCCAAAATATTGTTGCATGGATGCGTCTTTCATATTTCCTTCAATGGCTTTTCCTGTGGCAACGTCCCAAATGGTTTTGGTGGCTATGTCTACCAGTTTGCCATATTGCAATACAAAGAGTGATGGTTTATCCCATACGTGCCTGTTAAAGACTCGTATCACATCTAGTTTAACATCATGTACAGCGAGGAGGGGGTTTGAACCTAAGAAGAAGTTTACAGCGCCTTGTTTTTTTATGTACGCTATATCAATGGCGAGGCGAAAATCTGGAAATTCAAGGCCAATGACTTCATTTTTGTAGGGTAGGCGTAAATCCTTATAGGTTACAGGGTAGGCAAGTACGTCATTATCATAATAGTTCCCTTTTTTTAAGTAATTTCCATAAGGGTCTCGTCCGTAGGCTTTACGACTGCCGGAAGGTGCAGAGAGCACGGGGGCGTCTTTAAATACCTTCTTTGCGGCATCCCATGTTGTCCAAAAAACAGGAATTTGTGCCATGCCGCGCCCTGTGAGTGGCCCTTCAAAGGCCATACCCGTACCTTGCAACCATAAAGAGCCGGTATTTCTGTCAATCAGAACAGAGTTTCCCCCATACAAACTGCCCTGCACATCAAAATAGAGTGCCGTGCCGTCGAGGGGGCTTTGATAGCCGGCAAGAGTGCCGGTGATTGGGCAATAAGTAACGGCATAGGCCTTTTCGCCAAAAAGTTCATTGGCTATTTGGTGCCACACCATAATGCGCTGTGGGTATATGCGTGCCCCTTCTGGAAATAAGACTATAAAAACAGGCTCTTGAGCGTTCATTGTTAGGTCTGCATCCATCATTCGTCCAAAAATAGGGCGATAGAAAGAGGTGATAGCTCCGTAAGGGACACTTGTTTTTGTAAGTAAGTTTGAAATGTTGCTGAGTTCTTCCATGCTCCGAGGAATACTCAAAGCGTGTGCGGGAAGGATTAACGTACACCACAAGGCGAAGAGAAAAATATGCTTTTTGTAGTGGAGCATAGGTCTAGTCCTTAAATATTAAATTTAAAAATAGATAAAAGTATTATGCAATTGTGAGATAAAATGATTGGTGTTGTTATGCGCCAATAAGGTCTCTGTTTAAATGATCACTAAAGATGTATTCACGCAAGGCTTGTGGCCATGCTCTTGGTATTATACCGATGGCATCAGATAGTTTTGTATTATTTAAGACTGAAAATGCAGGTCGTACAGCCTTTTGAGGCCACTCAGCAGAAGTAATGGGGCTAATTTTACAGGGCAGTTCTGCAATAGATAAAGCTTCGCAGGCAAGTTCATACCAAGAGGTTCTGCCACTGTTGACGGCATGGAAAAGGCCGGTATGTTTTTTGTTTGCCAAAAGGGTGCTCCAGTGGGCTAGGTCAATGGAGTAGGTGGGTGAGCCGATTTGATCGGCAACAATTGTGAGATCTTTTTGAAAACTATCTATAATTTTAGCCACAAAATTGTTTTTACCGGGGCCAAACAGCCATGCGGTTCGCATGATACAGCTATTATCTGGTGCGAGAGAGAGAATGGCTTTTTCGCCGGCTAGTTTGCTTCGCCCATATACGGATAAAGGTTCAGTTTCGTCGTTTTCACAATAGGGTCTATTTTCATAGCCAGAAAAGCAAAAATCTGTGCTGTAGTGTGTCAAATGCAAATCATAAGACTTTGCAAGTTGTGCAAGGCCAGCGGGAAAGGCTCGATTAAGCACAAAGGCCAGATTTTCTTGCTCTTCGGCGGCATCAACTTGTGTAAAGGCAATGGCATTAAAAAGGTGGGTAGGTTTATATTTTTTGATGCAGTTTTCTATGAACGTGATGTTAAGGATGTCTCCATCGCTGCGGTCGATAGGGGTCACAAACCATTGATTAGCCGACAAGGAACGCATGAGCGCTTGCCCAAGTAAGCCAGTACGGCCACCAAAAATAAGTGCTCTGTTTGTCATGGAGTCCTCCCTACTGCAAACATAATATATATAATGTTATTAAGGGTCAATAAATTTTTACGGGAGTATTTCCTTGTATGATGCTTTATGGTCTTTGCGTAAGGGTTCGCTTGGGCTATACTTAAAAAGCAGTTCCTTATCACATAGACAAATGAAATTTTGTATTATATGATAAAAAAATAATGTAATGTCTACGAATAAGCTTTGCTTATGTCTAAAATAGAGTAGTGTAGTAAATATGAAAGAAGGGATACTTTTAGTTGCTTTTGGTTCGAGCAACCCTCAGGGGATGCACGCCTTGAGAGCCTTTGATGCCACTGTGCATGAGCGTTTGCCCGGTGTTAATTCTCGCTGGGCTTTTACGTCTCATGTTTTGCGCCAAAGGCTAGCAAAAGAGCGTGTAAAGCGTGATTCTGTACTCAAGGCATTACAAAAAATCCATTTTGCAAAGTATAGCCACGTGTCTGTTGAACCTTTACATAGGATACCTGGTAGCGAGCATTTATCGCTTTTGGAAGACGTGCGCTCTTTTACTAAAACACAAAAGAATTTTTCTGTATGTGTGGGTGCTCCTTTGTTACAAGACGCTGTGGATGTACAACATGTAACACAAGCGGTGATACGCCATTTGCCGGAAGGGCGAAGCAAGGATGAAGCTGTTATTTTTATGGGGCATGGCGCTTTGCATGCCGCTGTGCAAAGATATGCAGATTTAGCCCATGCTGTGTATGCCTTTGATGCCAATGTGCATATAGGTACCATGAATGGATAGTATACTCTTGATAACATACTTACATAACTTCAGTGGGGCAAAAAAGTTTGGCTTATGCCCTTATTATCTGTTGTTGGTCACCACGCGTTGGAGGATATGGCCGGCAAGCAGGCGGT
>CAYJHS010000205.1:0-2039 GCA_964369815.1 uncultured Desulfovibrionaceae bacterium | reverse complement strand
CCGGTGCTACGTGGCATTGCAGAGTATGAGGGGTTTATGGAAGTGTGGCTTACGCATTTACAAAAAGTTATGGATGATATGCGTATTGCAAAAGGTGTATGATGACTGCTATTAACTCGGCTTTCGGACTTGAAAACTGCATGGTTTAATAGAAAATATATTGAAATAATTCATGCTTTATTGTTGCATTGTTTGCTTTTGGCGTAAGATGTTTTTTCCACAAGACAAATTACTAGAGCAATTTTCTTTCATGAATGCTCTATAGTGCCTTTTTAACGTGAACTTGAAATACCTAAACACATTCATGTCATTGATGCAAAAGTCCTCAAAATTGTTTTTCATGCACCTGTAGCAAGTACGGGTTCTCTTTTTTGTATAGGGGATTTAAAATTTTGAAAGTATCTTGAAATTACATAATCAATTCTTTAGAAAGTCGAGATGTTAAAAAGCCCCTACATACATAATATAGGGGCTTTTGTCGTATTTATGGATAAATTTTTATTATTTTTCCATCTCTTGTCCACGTTTATCTGCAGCCAAAACGGCGTCAACAATATGTCCACTCACAGCAGTGCGTTCCATATGGTTGATACCAGCTATAGTAAGACCGGCAGGAGAGCACACATTATCACGCAATTGCACAAGGTTTTGTGAAGAGTTTTTTGCCATACGCACACAACCATCAAACAATTGCTCCACCATTTCTCTGGACTCTTGTCGGCTAAAGCCAAGCGTTACCCCAGCCTGCGTAAGAGAATTCATGAAATGAAAAGCATAGGCTGGGCCTGCACCCATAAAGGCACTAAAGGCTGTAAACTTATCTTCACCTAACTCCATACACATGCCAATTCCTTGGAATAGCTGCATAATATGCTCTTTCATTTTTGCCTCAAGCTTTGCATCTTCAAAGCAAAAAGCAAAAATACCAGCACCCACAAGAGCGGGCGTGTTAGGCATGCAACGTACCACAGCGCATTTATTCTGTGTACTGTTTTGCAGGCTTTTCATGCTTATACCAGCAGCCACAGAAATAATCACCTTATCAGATGTAAGTAAAGGGCTAACTTGCTGTAGTATTTTTCCAATTAAATGTGGCTTTACCGCAAGAATAATAATACGAGAGCTGATGACTAAATGCTCAATATCTTGTGCAGCGGTAATGCCAGTACCTTGCAGCGGGGCAACATTCTCGGCAAGAATATCATAGCCCATTAAAGAAAGACTGTCATTTTTGCTCAAACCAAGCAAAATGGCGCCCCCCATGTTGCCACAACCGATACAACCTATGGAAAAATTCTCTATACTCATACGCTGTGCATTTCTAAGGCATTAAAGAAATAAGAAATTTCAAATGCTGCGGTATCTTCAGCGTCAGAGCCATGAACAGAGTTTTCGCCCAAGCTTAAGGCATAAATCTTTCTAATGGTGCCATCGGCAGCGTCTTTAGGGTTAGTAGCACCCATTATTTCACGATACTTAGCAATGGCGTTCTCGCCTTCAAGAACGGAGCATACAATGGGGCCGGAACACATAAAGTCTGTAAGTTCATCAAAAAAAGGTCTGCCTTTATGCACAGCATAAAAACCTTCGGCTTGAGCCTTAGTAAGGTGAATCATTTTTGTAGCGATAACACGCAAACCAGCGTTTTGAATGTGTGCAGTTATTGCGCCACTCAAGTTACGGCGTACGGCATCAGGTTTAATAATAGAAAAAGTGCGTTGCATATGTCCTCCAACGTATGTAAATATTTTTTATCCTTAACGTTTAGCTAAGGCATGAGTAGCCTGTTGAGGCATAGAAAGTATATATCATAGATTTTGAGAGATATAAAGGTGTTTGAAACATGATGATGTGTGTGGTGTATTTAGCTGTAAATATATACATTTTTATTTGTTTGCTGTTTTGTGTTGACATTAATGAAAGTTTTATGCATTCTGTAATTTCCCGCAGTTGAAAAAGGTGAAAATGTTTTTTTGCATTTTACAAAAAACTTGTTGACAGTGGGGTGTGTTTAGGGCAGATTGCCTTTCCGCCAAACG
>CAYJHS010000204.1:0-5126 GCA_964369815.1 uncultured Desulfovibrionaceae bacterium | reverse complement strand
CACACTTTGCGCCATACCTTTGCATCATGGCTAGCCCAAGCCGGTACGCCGCTCTACACCCTTGCTCAGCTTATGGGGCACTCTGACATAAAAATGACCCAGCGCTATAGCCACCTTGCACCGGACAACATGCAAGCCGCTACTATGCAACTGCAAGGCGCACTTACGCCAAAGCTAGCGCATGTTACAGATTTTAATAGGAGGAAGGGGGCTTGACAATGTATCATAAAATGGTAACTTTAGGTAAAGGGAGGTAAGTATGTGGCAAGTAAATATGTCAAAGAAAGTGACTAAGGCTTTGCCCAAATTACCGAAAGGCGTTTATGACGCTTTGCGCTTACTTGTCCTTGATATGCAACAAAATGGAGCCATTCGAGGCAATTGGAAAAATTATAGCAAGCTTGGTGCACATAAGCACCATTGCCACATAAAAACAGGCCGCCCCACCTATGTAGTTGTGTGGGAAGAAGTGGCTGGAAAAATAAGAGTTATTGAGGTGCAATATGTTGGAACCCACGAAAAAGCCCCCTACTGATGCTATACAGCTTTCTTTCACTGTGCCTAGGCATATGGTGGATAAGGTTTTGCAAACCATGCATAGTTATGGCTTGCGTGAAGATAATGAGAGCATACCTTGGCAAGAAGCCATGCCCACCACACAAGAAGAGTGGCCACAAATCGCCTTACGCGGAGGACGCACCAAGGAAGGACTCACACAGAAAGAACTTTCTGAGCGCACTGGTATTCCCCGTTCTCACCTTTCTGCTATGGAAAATGGCAAACGCCCCATTGGCAAGAACAATGCCCGTAAATTAGCTGAAGCGCTTAACCTTGACCCGCGATTGTTTTTAAGCGTGTAAAACTATTCCCGCAGCTAGGCATGGAGAAGCTCACCTTGTCAAAAGAGGAGTTTTTAGACTTTTCACCGTCGGTGCTTTGCAATACATGAGAAAAACACAAGGAGCGAGGAATATGATGATTACTCAAGAATGGAATAAGCTTCTTTTGAACGAAAGGCTAATAGGTGTGGACAGACTTGCCTACATATTGACTGACTGCATGAATGAAGAAACTGTTACATTCGATATAAATGGCAATGAAGAGCATTCCTTTACTGGAAGAGAATATAAAAGAAGAGTTGTAGACATTGTATTAGCACTTATAAGGGGTGTAAATAAAAAAGAGCTTACTTCAAACATAGAAGAGGAGTTTGAAACTAGTGAATTATTCCAGTTAAAAGCTGAATTCTTAAAACAATCTAGTTATTATTTTGATATCGACGCTACGACGGAAGATGATAATTATGCAAATGTTTTTGCACAGAACTTTCCTGAGGTAATACCACATTTGGCAATTCAATACCTTTTTGAAGCGTTTGATACAGCAACCTATTTACCATTTAGCTTAAGAGAACACTTAGAAAGCGAAGAATATAAAACTCAAGTAGTATCCTTTCAAAAAAAAGTACAATTCGCAGACTTCAACCTTGATGGGTTTCCACTCATTTCTGACGTTGTATCGATGATAGAGCAAGGTAAAAGTAAAGCAGATATAACTAACTACCTGCACTTAAAGGGGATATTTAATGCAACTATAGGAGCACTGCTTCACGAAAACCCTTATGGGGTTGAGCATAACACCCTTCAGACATATGCAATCAGATTAAGACAATAAAAACTTGATAAATGTCACAGGTATGACATCAAGATAACATTCTAAAATTTCACACTTTTTAAGGACTAGCTTTGTTTTAAATGCTTGTCCTTTTTTTGTTCTTACATAGTAATTGTCATAGTGTCATAGCTTAAAAAAATATTTATTTTCGTGCATCATATTCCTTACTTAATTTTATGGGAGGTTAGAAATATGCACATAGACATTTTTATTGACACATTACGGAACACTTTACCACCAACCTTTAGCCGTGCTGTTGCGGCGGAGCACCTAAAAGGCATTCTTTCCAAGCAGACCCTTGCCAATATTGACAGCCGAGGTGAGGGCGCCCCCAGTGTTTTTGTGGGGCGTACTGTGTGCTATGAGCGCGAGAGCTTTTTGGCATGGCTTAACCAGAGAATACAACCACGCAAATCCGGTAAGATTGGGGGCTAGTATGAGACGATATAAAAGCTCCTTACAGAACAACATATGGGTAGAAAATTTGCAAATAAAGCAGAACGAGCAAGAAAAACATGCCCCCACGGTTCTCAAGAATCAAAGTTCTTGTTGTGTATTCTATGGTTATTTCAAGCAAATAAAAAACAAGAAACTTTGTGTTTTATTGAGTGAAAAACTAGACATCTTAAATGTCTTTTGCGTTGTCGGGGAGGTTATTCCTAATGAATAATTTCCTCGAGCAATGTAAAGTCAAAGCGTTTGAAATTGGTGTTGTCCTTGATACTCCCTTTACCGATGGTCAACTACACCGCTACGGAACGAAAGACAAGCCAAGTGGCAAAGATGGTGTAGCTACCATCTATATGGATGAGCCACTTTCTATGTGGTGCAAAAACTGGCGCAGTGGTAAGGAAATAACTTTCACTAACAAAGCAGAAAGCACAATGACTATTACTGAACGCCAAGCCTTTAATGCGCGTGCTAAGACAGAGCGCGAACAGCGAGAAAAAGATAGGCAAGAACGTCATATGGAGGCCGCAAACAAAGCGCAGGACACTCTAAGCAATGCAAAGTCTGCAACCGATGCCCACCCTTACCTTGCAAGTAAACAAGTACCTAGTCTTGGCCTTAAATTAAACCGTGACAATGCTCTTATTATTCCGGTGTTTGGTGAAAGTGGCAAAGTGCAATCCTTACAATTCATAGACACAAATGGAAATAAACGTTTTCTTAGTGGAGGTAAAATCCAAGGAGGCTTTTTCCCTATTGCTGCTAAGGATAATGTTAAAAACGGTACTCTTTGCATTGCCGAAGGTTACGCTACCGCCGCAAGCATTTACCTTGATACAGGTTTTGCCGTGCTTGTTGCCTTTAACGCTGGGAACCTTGAAGCCGTAGCGCAAATGGCACGACGTAAATACCCAGAGCGTAAAATCATACTTTGTGCCGATAATGACTACCGAGAGGACAGCACCAAACACAATATAGGCATTGAAACCGCTACCACCGCTGCCAAGAAAATCAATGGACTTCTTGCCATATGCCCTCTAGTTAATGGGGCAAAGGCTGATTTTAATGATTTGCATCTTGCAAATGGACCTCAAGCAGTGAAAGCGTATATTGATGAGGCTGTTAATCCACCAGAGCAATCACTACCCACGAAGACTACCCTTTGCGTGGTAAACATTGAAGAGCTTCTCACAAAGCATGTGCCACCACGGAATTATCTTTTATATCCCATAGTGCCGGAGCAAGGTCTTTGTATGCTCTTTGCCGACCGGGGCATAGGTAAGACATTTACAGCCTTGCATATGGCTTATGCCGTAGCTACTGGGGGCAGCGTGTTTTCATGGCAAGCAGAGGATCCTCGTTCCGTACTATATATTGATGGAGAAATGCCTTTTTCTGCCATGCAAAGTCGTATTTCTGCCATTGTAGCCAGTGCAGAATTGGAACCTCAAAAGGAGTTTTTCAAAGTACTGACCCCTGACTTACAGTCTGATGGTATCCCCATGCCAAATCTTGCCACCAAAGAAGGGCAAGTTGCCCTTGAGCCTTATTTACAGGACGTCAAATTGGTGGTCATTGACAACCTTGCTACCCTTTGCCGAAATGGACGCTCTAATGATGAGGAAAGCTGGGTGCCAGTACAAGAATGGGTGCTTAACTTGCGCCGCCGTGGTATATCGGTGCTTATTGTACATCATGCTAGCAAAAATGGTTCACAGCGTGGCACATCGGCCAAAGAGGACATTTTAGACACAGTTATTCAATTACGCCGCCCCAAAGATTATAGTCCAGAGCAGGGGGCACGCTTTGAAGTACATCTTACTAAAGCAAGAGGTATTATGGGAGAAGAGGCAGAACCCTTCGAGGCGCAGCTTTCTATGGTTAATGGGTTTGCAACGTGGACAGTAAAACGTCTTGAAGATAGCAGAGCAGAACAGATACGTACCCTTGCTACCGAGGGTTTAAACATGCGCGAGATTGCCGAAGAGTCTGGTATACCAAAAAGTACCGTTAGTCGCCTTTGTAAAAAGCACGACATAGTCATCAAGAGGAGAAGCAGATGATGTTCATATCTGTTCAAAAAGAACTTGCTCCCAAACTTGTCCCACTGTCCCAGCCATTAGAGAATGGGACAGTGGGACAAGAGCAACAAAAGCGGGACAAAATGCGGGACAAAATGCGGGACAAAAATGGGACAAGCAACCTTAAACTATTAGCATATAAGGTTTTAGAGCGGGACAAAACGTGGGACAAAAACAGGACAAATCCCAAAAAAAATTGGGACAAAACAGCAAAGAACACTCTCTATTGTCCCACCCTTCAAAGACCGAATATTGCACAGGGAAAAATTCAAAATTCACGCACACTAGATGTAAATTTTTGCCCTCTGGAATTTCTCAACGAGAGAGGTGTTGGAGTCATGGATGTTGACCCAGTCAAGGGTATACTTTTGACCACAGACTACGCATGCAGCGACACTCTACGCAACATGATAGGGCTTTGGACGCTTGGGCACTTTGACTGTTTGCTTTCTGTGCTGAACGAAACAAGACCAATAGCGAGAAAAGTAACCTGTAAAAGTCTTAATCTTTACCGATTACCATTGGATTAAAAGGAATCTTTAACCATACGGTTAGCATATGACTTAAAGCTTTTAGTGTGAATTTTTACTAGAATAATAACGAGAGTATGAAAACATACAGAACCATTTGGAGGTAACATTATGACCGTTAAAACACCGTTAGGAAACCGTGATAAGCAAGGCCGTTTTGCCAAAGGAAATAAAGCAAGTTCCGGGCGTACCAAGGGCAGCCGAAACAAGTCCACACAAGCCGCTTTGTCGCTCATGGAAGGTCAGCTTGAAAAGATAACACAAAGTCTTATTGATGCCGCCGTCAATGGTGATATGACTGCCATAAAAATTGTGCTTGATAAACTCATACCACCATGCAAGGAGCTGCCCTTACCTAATTTTGAACTACCAAAGATTGAAAGCACAGCCG
>CAYJHS010000203.1:900-5183 GCA_964369815.1 uncultured Desulfovibrionaceae bacterium | reverse complement strand
ACCTTGAGCAGCGTCCACAAGAGCTTGTGACAATGCTAAAGCTTCATCAGCAGTGCTCTCGTTACCATTGGTATCTGTAAGGCTAGTTAAAGCATTTTCAGTATAGTCGCTAGCAGTAAGGCCAAGCTTACCTGCCAATTCGGACAAGTTGGTAATATTACCATCACCAATGAGCATATCATCGCCACCTTGGCCATAGGCAAGGTCATTGCCAGCACCGGTTATAATGATATCTGCATCGTTGGCATCAGCAGCAACGCCAGAACCATCTTCTACAGTTTTCACTGTTGCAAACCACTCAGGATGTTGCACAATATACTTCATAGCTTCATTGGCACTTGGAATATAACCTGCAACGTTAATTTCTGCTGTCACTCTGCCAATGATTTCACTAATCGTCATACCGCCAACAACTACGTCGTTTCCTGCTTCAGTACTAGCAAGGTTGGTACCTGTAGCTGTACCGCTCACGTTACCCTCTTGAGGAGTAAAGAGCGTGCTAGCATCGGTAGTTACAGTAATGCTATCTGCAATGCCACCTAAAGAGTTTTCTAAATCAGATTTATCAATACCGTCTCCAAAACCAACTGCTATAAACTCACCATTTGCGCCAAGCTCATAGTCAAGTTGATTGCTCAACGTCGGATTAATAGTAGTTGATGTGGCTGGATAACCAGCTTTTTGGGCTGTCAATGTCCAACGTTCGCTATCACCCGATAGATCATTTGTGGTTAGGGTAAGGGTATAGTCACCATCTGTCCATGTATCACCAGGTAAATGCCCTTCAATGCTGAAAGTTTTACTTCCGCCAAGAGACACTGGAGAGTCAGAGCGAGTCCAATTCCCTGTTGACCCAGACGGTCTAGCTTCAAGATATACATTACCATTAAGATCCTGTACTAAGCGAAGCTCATATGTCTGAGTTCCTTTACCTAGGTCAGCCATTTCTGCTGCATTATTAGTATCACCTTTATCTGTCCAACCACCTCCGAAAAGACCATCGTGGTTAGCCATATATGCACCGTGTGATGTCCAAGTATCACCTATTTCTTTACCATCGAGGTTGAATCTAATATCAACATCTAACTCTCTGCCAAATCCACCATGCGCCCCTGTATTACCATATGCATCACCTGCAATATCTTCAAACCAGGCTTGGCCGACTGCTACATATGGCAAAGAAACCGATACAGAGGTAATAGGAGCTTGCAGGTCACCTTCATTTGGCAAGCCATCTGTAATAAAGAAGATTTTATTACCACCATTTACATCCTCAGTCCCAGCCAACCACTCATAAGCTTCTTCTAATGGCTTTTCATAGTCAGTACGGCCAGTTGCCTGGATATCATTATTACTATCTAAAGCCGTATTAAGATTCTTAATGATTGCTTCAGCTGCGGCAGCATTATTTGCCACATCAGAAAGAGCTGGGTTATCGGTGTAAATTATTTTGTTACCTTCCTTAATTACTCCCTCTTCAATGGTAAAGGTAGATGTATATGCATTAGTATTAAAAGTCACAACTTGCAGAGCTATTTTACCACCAAGTCCACCTTGATTTGCATGGTCGTACAAGGTTTGACCAAGGAACTGTTCTAAAGAAGCCTGCACAGAGTGATTTAAATCACCAGATGTGCCTTGACCTTGTATCTGAGAACCAGATATATCCAAAAGAACAGCGACGTTATAATCAAGCCCTGGAGTGATATTACCTGAAGTGCCGGATAGACCTTCAAGGTCATTATCCACCGGTGGTACATAATCCCAATCAGCCTTTACGTTTGCTGTGGTGCTATCACCGTCAGCATCGGTAATGGTGATTTGTTGTCCTATACCATCTAAAGCCTTGGGAAGTGTTACCACCCAGTCATCACCACCGCCATTGGTAAGCTTAATAGTACCAAAGGTTAGGACGGTGTTGCCGTGACTATCTGTTGTAGCACCTGCACCTGTCCAAGATGAACCATTCCAAGTGGCTGTTGTGCCATTGAGGGTGATGGTTGCACCATTGTTAAAGTCTGCACCAAAGTCAAGGGTTACAAAGCCTTGAGCCGTAGCAGCATCCTCTGTTGCAGGAGCAATAGTGGTGTTGTCAGTAGCTTCTGGCGCATCGTCATGAATCTTCACATCCACATCAGTCGATACAGTGCCTTCAGATGTTTCTACAGTCACGCTAAAGCTATCGCCTGGATCCACTAAGTCATCGGCAGTAGCCTTATCATGAGTAATGGCATCGCTAAGAGTATAAGTATACTCAAGGTCAACGCCCTTACCAGCGCCCTTATCTACAAGGACAAAGCCTGTAAGAGTGCCAAGGCCTGTATCTATGCTTGTTTGTCCACTCTTAAGCGTACCATCTGCGTTGAAGGTAAGCTCTTTACCAGCAATAGTTACCGTAATATCATTGAGATTATCAACAGTGGTAATATTGATAACACCCTTATCTGCTTCAATACTTGTGGCAGCAAGTGTGCCTTCTGGTAAGCCACTTTCGTCAACACTCAAAGGATTGGTAATTGCCAATGGTTCTGGGAAGCCAATTTCTGTGCCTGTTACGACAATTGTTTCCTTGGCTACGTCACCATCAGTATCTGTGGCTTTCACATCAAAAGATACATCACCAGTGAAACCTCTTAGTTGTTCATACGTCCATTCTCCATTACTTCCTAAGGTGAAAGTAAAGTATGGGTCAGATAAATCAAAGACAGTTTCTGCATCATCCAGATATTGTCCTTCAATTCCATAAATCACTGAAGGGTTGCCTTCTACCAACTCAAAAGTAATAAGCTTTTGTTCGCCGTTTATCGTCACGTAGGCTCCATGAGCTACTGTACCGTTGTACGGAGTAGGATCTACTTCTAAATTGATGGTTTGGTCAGCACCTTCCACGTCAAGCTTGCCTTCAAGAACGCTTGAAGCTGTACCGCCTGTAACAACACCTGCGGGCACATCGTACTTACCTTGAGCATTCATATCTGCATAGATATCGCCTGCAATATTTACTTTCGTAATGGTTACATCATCATCATGAATGGTCACGGTGATTTTGCCTGTGTCTCGGTCAGCAGCTGAAGTGTCAGAATCGCTATCTGTCACAGTCACGGTAAACTCATCTGTGAGTGTTTCATCATCAGAGTTTGCGGCGCCGCCAATGTTTGAACCATGTTCACGCGCACCGTCTTGCTCATAAGTATAGGAGAATTCTTGCGAACGAACATCATACATAATGTCCGTTATTTCACCATGCTCACCATCAATACTTACGCGAACGCCATTGTTGTCTACTATGTAACCCCTACTATCTACTGAATAGTTAGCAACACCTATACTAGTGACGTCAATTGTTAAACTGTTACTGCCATTGGTTATGGTAACAGAGGTTGTACCGTCACCAAGGGTAATGCGGAAGCTTCCAGTATCAATATGTGCTGTACCTGCAATTGCGTCACTAGAACCAGCACGAATATCAGTTGGATCGTCGTAGGTGTTCATAGCATTTGGCTCAACAGAGATTGTTGGCGCATCATTAGCGTCAATGTGTACATTCAGCTTCACGCTATCAGTGTCACCGTCAGCATCTGTGATTACTAAGTCAAAGGAACGATCAGCCGCACCTGTATAGTTATCCACAGACATGAAGGTGTATGCACCAGACTCGCTTAACGTAAAGGTACCTACATTAGCAATAACGAAAACGTACACACCATTACTTAATGTGCCTTCTACACCACCAAGGGTAACAGCGGCATTTGTAGCTGCACCATCAGCACCGAAGTCAAGATTCATATTAAGGTCGCCAGAAATCTGCAAGCCTTCTTCTGCATCTTTAAGGTTAAAGACTGCTGATGTGTCTGCACCTAAATCGGTAGTGATTGTTGGACCATCGTCAAGGATGTTCACACCAACAAACACATCAAAGGTATTTTCGTCGCCATCTTTCAATACAAGCTTAAAGTCACCAGCATCAATAGAATCATTATGATCACCTGCAGCATGAGTTAACTTGTTATCAGTTAAGGTAATTACCAAGTAAGTGACAGCATTTTCACCAGAACCTTCTGTACGAGTGCTGAAAGCTAACTCAGACGTATCTGCAGGCAAACTATCAACATCAAATCCGGTTGGAATTGGCCATTCGGCGACTGTTGAACCATCACCAGCAGCTGTACCACCAGTAAGACCGCTTTCGTCCACCACAAAGTCAGTAGACGGAGGCATTGGGGCCTCGGCATCTGTTATGCCTACGTTTACGTCAATGTTATTGCTATCACCGTCAGTGTCTG
>CAYJHS010000203.1:0-800 GCA_964369815.1 uncultured Desulfovibrionaceae bacterium | reverse complement strand
AAGGTTTTCTTCATCTAAGGTTACGTTCGTTACTGTTAAGGTTGGGCCTGTTGCATCTGTTATGCCTACGTTTACGTCAATGTTATTGCTATCACCGTCAGTGTCTGTAAACTCAACATTGAAGGAATCTGTGGTTCCACCAGTGTTAGCATTGGTGTCTACACTATAAGCACCTGTTACGGTGTTCAGAGTTACTGTACCCCAAGCAAAGTTATACACTGTTTCATTGGCGTTAGCACCGGCAACGGAGCCATCAGCATCAGTAATGGCATATGTGCCACCCACTTTGTCAGCACCAGTGAAGTTATCTGCAAAGGTCAAGTTAGCATTAGCTGCTGAGCCTGCACCTTCGGTAAAGCTAAGGCCTGCTTCTGCGTTGGTTGTTACACCATCGTCAGTTACAGTGATGCTTACACCTTGGTTCGGGAAGGCGTTACCTTCGCCGTCTGACAAGGTTAAGCTTAAGTCAAAGTCGTGGCTTAGACCATCGGTAGTTTGGTTAGAGTCACCACTTAAGGTCACTGTAAAGCCAGTTACTTTGCCTTCGTTATTTGTCACTGCAGTGATTGTACCAATTTCAGTACCATCTTCACCACGAAGCTTGCCATCAGCAGGTAAACCAGCAGTTATGTTAAAGCCAGCAGGAGCGGACCAAGTCTGAGTTAAAGCAGTTGCATCTGGGTTTGTGCCACTTGCAAGGTTTTCTTCATCTAAGGTTACGTTCGTTACTGTTAAGGTTGGGCCTGTTGCAGGAGTCGGGTCAATGGTCAAAGTGCTGTTTGCTGTATCGCCGTCACCGT
>CAYJHS010000202.1:0-5194 GCA_964369815.1 uncultured Desulfovibrionaceae bacterium | reverse complement strand
TGCTTGTTTACTCCTCGTACTCAGGATGCCAAAACATACTCTGCTCTTGGTTGTTCAGTGAATGCTCGAGACCATGACATCATCTTTAGTGATGACCTCATTAAGGCGCATTTAGGCACACTCTTCCCTGGGCACGAAATCATTGCCACTGGAGCCTTTCGTATTACCCGTAATACGGACATTGAAATTGAAGAAGACGAAGCCAACGATTTGCTTGAAGCCATTCGACATTTGGTGGATCAACGTCGCTTTGGCGATGTGGTACGCCTTGAGGTTTCGGAAGACACTCCTGCAGAATTACGACGTTTTCTTATCGAACAATTGCAAATACTTCCTTTCCAAGTTTATAGAATTAAAGGTCCCATGGCTTTTTCTGAAATGATGGGTCTGTGCGCCCTTGATAAGCCAGCACTTAAGGATGAACCGCTCATCCCCTATATCCCCCCCATGTTCCGAGAAGATGCCGAATCTCAAATATTTGAAAATATAGAAAATAAGGACATATTACTTTACCACCCTTATGACAGTTTTTTGCGGGTACAGGAGTTTATTCATCGTTCCAGCATTGACCCTGCGGTTATTGCCATCAAGCAAACTTTATATCGCGCCGGCAACGCATCTCCCATTGTAGACTCCCTCATTGAAGCCAGACGTATGGGGAAGCAAGTTACTGCCGTGGTTGAACTTAAAGCTCGCTTTGACGAAGAGCGCAACATCACTTGGGCAGAAGAAATGGAGAAGGCCGGCGTCCACGTAGTGTATGGTATGCCTGGTATGAAAATCCATACCAAGCTTTGCCTTGTGGTACGTCGTGAAGCGGAAGGTATGCGCCGCTATGCCCATATTGGTACAGGTAATTACAACCCTACCACAGCAAAAATTTACACAGACTTAGCCCTCTTTACGGCACATCCGGATATTTGCGCCGATGTAAGCGATTTATTTAATACTATCACAGGCTATGCAGAAAAAGAAAGCTACCGCCAGTTGCTGGTATCGCCAGTGTCTGCCCGTAAAGGCCTCTTGCAAGCTATTGAAACTGAACGGCTAAGACATATAAAGCATGGTGGCGGAAAAATTTATATTAAGTGCAATCAACTCTCTGACCGTGAGTGCATTCAAGCCTTATACTTCGCTTCCATGTCTGGAGTTGAAGTGCGCTTGCAAGTGCGTGGAGTGTGCTGTTTACGCCCCAGCATCCCCGACGTGAGTGAAAACATCGAAGTGACTTCTCTAGTGGGGCGTTTTTTAGAACACCCCAGAATTTTCTACTTCCACAATGGCGGCGATGCGCGTATTTATATGGGTAGCGCTGACCTTATGCCCCGCAACTTAGACGGGCGCATTGAAACCCTCGTCCCTATTTTAGACCCAGACATCCGTAAGCAACTTTATGAGGAAATACTTTTAACACACCTCAACGACACAGCAAAGGCATATGTTCTACAAAAAGACGGCTCTTATAATCGACATAAGGTGGCTCGTGGAGAAACGCCTTATAATGCGCAAAAGCAAATGATTAAATTACGTAACAGTAAAAATTAACCTAACGCCAAACCAGTCTCAGAGTTTTTAGGCATGACAAAAAAAAAGACTGAAAGTATCTCCCCCGTTTTAGCTGAGTCGTTGCAACACGGGGCGCATGTGGCACAGCTCTCTTTGCAGCTTTTTGATGGCCTTGCCTCCCTACACAAGCTTCCTAAAAAATGGAGAAATATACTTGATTTAGGAGCGCAATTACACGATATCGGCTGGATTTTTGGGAAACAAGGTCATCATAAAGCTTCTGCCACTATGATCAGAGAGGGAGATATAGCTAAAGCTCGTGCCATTCCTAAAGACATTCGCCCTCTTGTAGCTATGGTAGCACGCTATCATCGCCGTGCTGCTCCCTCCCTACAGCAAGAGCGTTTTGCCTTACTTAACGTTAATGAGCAAAAAGCCATATGTATACTAGCAGCCATTATTCGCCTTGCTGACGCTCTTGACTTTAGCCACTTACAAAATGTCAAAGCCCTTGAGGTTGCCATAAAAAAACAAGAGATAGAGCTCACGCTTACCCCCCATAAAAATTGTAATATTTTTATAGAAATTCAAAGAATTGAAGACAAAAAAGCATTTTTTTTACATACATTTTCTCTAGACGTTGTATGCTGTTTGGGGTAAAATTCCCATCCATAATATACGTTCAACACAATCTGAGTGAGTTTACATGAAAGAAGATATTTCCAACACAACATTACCTGATTTAGATGATTTTCTCAAAAATCTAGATAACGATGCACAAAACCAAGAACAACCAAGTCAAAACCAAAACCAGACCCCCACCAGCTCTAAAGTCATTGGCATTATAGACCTTGGCAGTAACTCCGTTCGCCTTCTCCTTGTGCAAGTTTTTAACTCTGGGGCTTACACCATTCTTAACAGAGTAAAGCATATGGTGCGTCTTGGTGAAAATGCCTTTGCAGACAATATGCTTCAAGAGCCGGCCATGGAACGTACTCTCTATGTACTGCGTTCCTTTATGGAAATGTGTGAGCAATATGAGGTAGCAGAAATTTATCCCATGGCCACAGCAGCGGTGCGTGACGCAAACAATGCACCGGAATTTTTACGCAGAGTGCTTGCCCATACCGGCATAGAAATGAAGGTTATTTCTGGACAAGAAGAAGCTCGTCTCATTTGCCTTGGAGTGTCAAGCGGCATACCTTCCAGCTTAGCCATGCGCACCTATATTGACATTGGGGGCGGCAGCACAGAGGTGGCCGTAGCCAATGCACATGGACATGAATGCCTTGATTCCTTAAAAGTGGGTTGTGTGCGTCTAACTAATCAATTTTTACAAGATTATCCGGACAAAGTGCCTGCGCATGTTTTTTCTAGCATGTGTTCCTTTGTACGCAGCAAGTCAAGCCATGCCACAGGACGGGTAAAATTTCTTGCTCCCTCAGAGCTTATTGGGAGCTCCGGCACTGCTTTAACTTTACAAAACCTTGGGCATCGTTTAGAGTTTGGCTCTGCCCCAAGCTCCGATCAAAACACTCTCTCCATCGAGGCTTTGCGCAACGCTTGCCGCCATATTTGCAAAATTTCTGCAGAGGAAAGACGTGCCTTGCCAGGAGTAAGCACAAAACGTGCTGACGTACTTGTAGCTGGTGCTGCCATCTTACTTACCCTCATGGAAGAGTTTGGTTTTACACGCATCAGTGTCTCCTCTCGTAATCTGCAAGACGGCATTTTAATGGATTATATACAGCGCAGGCGTAATGAAAATGCTCAATCAAAAAAAGGAACGCACACTATTATTGAGCATTCTATGCAAGAACGCTCTGTGCGTGAACAAAGCGTTTTTCAATTGGCACAGCGTTGTCGTTATGAAGAGCAACACAGCAAACACATGGCAAAGATCACCCTGCAACTACACGATTCTGCTGTAGACTTAGGCATTATCCCTCTTGACCACCAAGCCCGTGAGCTTTTATATTATGCGGCAATTTTGCACGATATTGGTATTTTTATAGCTTATACCAAACATCCCTCGCATGGCAGTTATATCATTCAAAAAACTGAAATGCTCGGCTTTACCGATGAGGAAATCGATTTTATGGCCATGCTTGTACAAATGCACAGCCTAAAGCCAAATAAAAAGAGTTTTACACTCATCCCTAAAACACGCTCTTTGCGCAATAATTTACAATTTTTTCCTCTTTTTCTCTCTTTGGCAGAAAATATGGATCGCTTGCACTGCCAAAATGTGCAAGAGGCCCTTTTTGTGCGTAAAGATAAGCACCTCAAACTTATTGTCCAAGCCAAAAATATAAGCCCGGTGGAAATCGAAGCTGTGAGTAATATGGACCCCATTATGCTCCTTGCCTTGGGAGAAAAAGTAGAAATATCCTTTACTACCCAGATGTTATAAGTGGGTTTTATTTCGCTTGATTAATTATAGAAAACATGTTTTTTCTTGGTTAGAAAGTTTTAGGATTTACTATTGTATTCACCATTAACACTGAGGAGAATTGCCATGATTATTGGTGTTCCAAAAGAGATTAAAGCAAATGAAAATCGTGTAGCCATCACCCCTGCGGGTGTTATGAGCCTAAAACAAAACGGGCATACCGTGTACATCGAACAAGGTGCTGGCCTTGGCAGTATGATTACCGACGCCGAATACGAAGCCGCCGGTGCACAAATGTTGCCAGTTGATGACGTTTGGGCAAAAGCTGAAATGATTATTAAGGTAAAAGAACCCCTACCTTCAGAATATCAATATTTCCGTAAAGATCTTTTACTCTTCACGTATTTGCACCTTGCAGCAGAAGAATCCCTCACTAAAGCACTCCTTGAAAAGGGCGTAGTGGGCATTGCCTATGAAACCGTGCAACCCCCTAATGGTTCCTTACCACTTCTTGCTCCCATGTCCGAAGTGGCTGGGCGTATGTCCGTTATTGTAGGTGCCAATATTTTAGCCAAACACCATGGTGGATGCGGTATGCTTCTTGGTGGTGTCCCCGGCGTGCCTGCAGCAAAAGTAGCCATTATCGGTGGCGGTATTGTGGGTACCAATGCAGCAAAAATGGCTCTTGGCCTTGGCGCCCAAGTTACTATTCTTGACAATAATATTGACCGCTTACGCCAAATTGACGACATATTCTCCATGCAAGTGGTTACCATGGCCTCCAATAGCCATAACATTGCCACCGCCAGCGCCGAGTGCGATTTACTTGTAGGTGCTGTACTCATCCCCGGCGCAAAAGCTCCAAAGCTTGTTACCGAAGACATGGTAAAAAAGATGAAGCCCGGCTCTGCCATTGTGGACGTTGCCATTGACCAAGGCGGCTCCGTAGCCACCATTGACCGTATTACCACGCACATGAACCCCACCTACATCACCCATGATGTGGTGCATTATTCTGTGGCGAATATGCCTGGCGCCATGCCCCGCACTTCCACTTTTGCTTTAACAAATGTCACCATTCCCTACGCTGTACAGTTAGCTAACAAAGGCTGGAAAGCTGCATGCAAAGCCGACATTGCGCTAGAGCGTGGTCTCAATACCGCTGATGGCAAGTGCACCTATGCTGCAGTAGCTGAAGCTTTTGGCCTGCAATATACCGATGCTAAGAGCGTTCTTGCTTAAAAAATTGTTTTCTTGTGGGGGGAGGGAACTTTTTGAAAAAAGTTCCCTCCCCCC
>CAYJHS010000201.1:0-5203 GCA_964369815.1 uncultured Desulfovibrionaceae bacterium | reverse complement strand
TTTTGTCATTGCTATCGGAGAACAACACTCTGTACGTGAATTTATTGAAATTTCTGCAAAAATGCTGGGCCTAACCCTCTCATGGCAAGGGCAGGGCGTAGACGAAGTGGGCATGGTGGACACTTTTGACGAAAATGTACTCGTGGCGCTTCTTGAAAAGCAAATGCAGGGTGAAAACTCCGCCACCAAGGACGCTTTTATTGCCGACACCATGCGAACCATTAGGAGCAATGCCCTCCTCCAAAAAGGTACCCCTGTAGTGCGCATTGACCCCCGCTATTTCCGCCCTACAGAGGTGGAAACCTTGCTCGGACATGCGGCCAAAGCTAAGGAAAAACTTGGATGGGAACCGGAAATATCTTTTACAGAATTGGTGCAGGAAATGGTGGAAGAAGACTTTGCCGGCGCACGCCAAGACAGCCTATGTATTCAGGCGGGTTTTGATGTGCCCACTGTGCAAGAGTAGTTTTTTCTGGGGGTTTTTGCTAGCGCCAAAAAGCACTCCCCCAGCCCCCCGCAATAAAATATCAAAACACAATAAAAGAAGAGTTCATATATGGCATGTTATTTAGTTACCGGCGGCGCCGGATTTATAGGTTCTTGTTATGTTTTACAAAGCCGTTTTCAAGGTGCACGTGTTATCAATGTAGACAAGCTGACCTATGCGGGCAATATGGATAATATTTCCGCTTTGAAAAACGATGCAGAGCATATTTTTGTCCATGGCGACATTGGCAATGAAGAGCTCATGACACATATTATGCACCAATATGCTCCCGATGCCATTATTAATTTTGCGGCGGAATCCCATGTGGATCGCTCCATTTTAGATCCTGATGCCTTTGTACGCACCAATGTGCTTGGAACCTGCGTATTATTGCGAGTGGCTTTACAATATTGGCAAAATTTAAGCGACAGCAAAAAAACGAATTTTCGCTTTTTACATGTGTCCACCGATGAGGTTTTCGGCACACTGCAGCTTGGTGATGCCGCTTTCACCGAAGATACGCCCTATGCGCCTAACAGCCCCTATTCGGCTTCCAAAGCTGCCAGTGACCACCTCGTGCGCTCCTTCCATGAAACCTATGGATTACCTATTCTTATAACAAACTGCTCCAACAATTATGGGCCTCGACAGTTTCCGGAAAAACTCATTCCGCTGGTAATCTGCAATGCACTGGACGGCAAGCCACTGCCCATTTATGGTAAGGGCGAAAACATTCGAGATTGGCTACATGTGGAGGATCACGCCGCCGCCATTGAAGTGGTCTTGCAAAAGGGAACAGTGGGGCGCACATATAATATTGGTGGACGCGCAGAGCTTAGCAATATGGCCGTGGTGAAAGCCATTTGCACTGCATTAGATAATTTTGTACCCCGCTCTTGTGGGCAATATGCGGATTTAATAACCTTTGTGAGCGATCGACCCGGCCACGATTTTCGCTATGCCATTGACTCTTCACGCATAGAGCAAGAGCTTGGTTGGACGCCGGAGCACACCTTTGACGAGGGGATGTTAGAAACGGTACGCTGGTACTTGGACAACCAAGGTTGGGTAAAGCGTGCCCGCAGCGGTGAATATCAGGACTGGCTACAAAAAAACTATACGGCGAGATAGTATGATAGAAAGAAAAGGTATAATTTTAGCAGGCGGATCAGGCACACGATTGCACCCGCTGACCTTAAGCGTGAGTAAGCAGCTCATGCCCATCTATGATAAACCCATGATTTATTATCCTTTAAGCATTTTGTTACAGGCAGACATAAGGGATATTAGCATCATTTCCACACCGCAACACTTGCCACTGTTTGAAGAGTTGCTGGGTGACGGGAAGCAATGGGGCTGCACTTTTCGCTATATTGTACAACCATCGCCCGATGGACTAGCGCAGGCTTTTTTATTGGCTAGACCCTATATTGAGGGGCATCCGTCCTGCCTTGTGTTGGGAGACAACATCTTTTTTGGCCATAATTTGGACAGCCTCTTGCAAAGAGCTACGGCGCAAGAGCGTGGTGCCACAGTTTTTGGCTATCACGTCAGCGACCCAGAACGGTATGGCGTTGTAGAGTTTAATGAATTTCAGCAAGCCATTAGTATTGAAGAAAAACCTGCAAGCCCTCGCTCAAACTATGCCGTAACGGGGTTATATTTTTATGATGCCGACGTGGTCGATATTGCTGCCTCCATTAAGCCTTCTGAGCGGGGTGAGCTGGAAATTACCGACGTCAATAATGCCTATTTGGAGCGAGGGGACTTGCAAGTAGAGCTCATGGGACGAGGCATTGCGTGGCTAGATACTGGTACGCACGACTCACTACTCGCCGCCTCCGCCTATGTGCAAGCCATGCAAACTCGCCAAGGGCTGTATGTTGCTTGCCCAGAAGAAATCGCTTGGCGTAAGGGGTTTATCAGCAATGACGAATTGCGGTCTTGCGGTCTTGCGTTGCGAAAATCGGCATATGGTGAATACTTACTAGAGCTTGCGGACGGCAGCAAGGGCATGTAGTATGGAAGATTTCTGGGGAATTTTTCTGGGAGGGAACTTTTGTGAACAAAAGTTTCCCGCCTTTCTCAAAAAAGCCCCCCCTTCAAAAAACTTTCAATGCGGCAACACATTACAGTACAAACATACACATTGCCGCAATCAAACTCAAACGACTTTAGTATTGGAGTGACATAGGATATTAGCATGGAAGTGGTAAAAACACCTTTAGAGGGCGTATTGCTCATTAAGCCAAGGGTTTTTGGCGATGCACGGGGTTATTTTTTGGAGACGTGGCAAGCAGAACGCTATGCAGCGGCTGGCATTGATATGCCCTTTGTGCAGGATAATCGCTCTTGCTCAAGCTATGGCATTTTGCGTGGCCTACATTTTCAAAAGACGAAACCACAAGGTAAGCTGGTGTCGGTGCCGCTGGGTTCTGTCTTTGATGTGGCAGTGGATATTCGCAAAAATTCGCCAACTTACGGGAAATGGTATGGCGTGGAACTAAGCCAAGATAATCACTGGCAATTATGGATACCCCCAGGCCTTGCCCACGGTTTTGTGGTCACGAGCGAAATTGCGCACTTTAGCTATAAAGTGACTGATTTTTATGACCCCAGCGACGAAGGCGCCTATGCCTGGAACTCTCCAGAACTTGGCATTAACTGGCCAGTGAAAGAGCCGAAGCTCTCGGAAAAAGACGCTGCAGCACAGAATTTCACGCTGTAGCAAGCACATAATCAGAAAATGACTTCATCCTCACCTCTACGCATTCTACACATAACGGCGTCCTCCATGATTGGCGGCGGACCAGAGCATGTGTGGCAGCTCATACAACATTTACCACAAAATATGGAAAGCTTTGTGGCTGCGCCTGACTGCGCTCCTTATGGGGCACGTTTTAGACAAAGCGTTGGACAAGAACGCCTTTTACACATTCCGCAACGTAAATTCACTGTCAAAGCTTTTTTACAACTCATACATTTCATTAAAAAAAATAATATAGACATCATTCACTCTCACGGCAAGGGTGCCGGCATATATGGACGTCTTGCGGCTTCGATAGCAGGTGTCAAAAGCGTACACACCTTTCATGGTATCCACTTGCCGCAAAAGCGATTTTTTCGCTGGCTCTATGTAGGGCTTGAGCGTTTTTTGTGCCTTATAAGCAGAGTGTGTATTGCCGTTTCCGATGGAGAATATGCAAAGGCGCAGAGTTTGAAATTATGCCCGCAAGGCTTAACGACCATTGTAAATGGGGTAAACGTACCGCAAACACTTCCTCCTTGCCCTACATTTTTACCTTTAGCGCTTTTACACGTAAGCCGCTTTGATAACAAACAAAAAAACTCTCTTTTGCTATATGACATAGCCTTAGCCCTCAGAGAAAAAGGCATACTGGCGCAATGCCACTTTATATTGGTTGGAGATGGGGAAGAGTTACCTACATTGCAAAAAAAAATTCATGCTGCAGGACTTGATAATAATTTTTGTATTGTAGGGCAACAAAGCTGTGTTGCTCCATATTATACGCAAGCCTGCTGCCTTCTTTCCACCTCACGCTGGGAGGGCTTGCCCCTTGCCGTACTTGAAGCTACGGCACAAGGAGTTCCCACCATTGCCACGGACGTGGTGGGTAATAGGGATGCGATTAAGGATGGCGAAACAGGTTTTTTATATCCTTTGGGTAATGCCGAAGCGGCGGCGGCCTGCATAGAAAAAATACTACATAATGAAGAACTTTGGCACAAGATGCGTACACAAGCCTATGCCCATGCCCTAGAAAAATTCAGCGTTCAAAAGATGGCAGCGGCAACGGCGCAAATTTATGACTGAGATTAGCACATGACAACTATACCAATGCAAAAAAACAATATTCATGAATATTCTATACTCTTAGCCACTTACAACGGGGCGCGTTATATACAAGAGTATCTAGAGTCGTGCCCATGGCCGGAGCAAGCTGATTTAATAGTGCATGATGATGGCTCCACTGACGACACCCTTACAATCATAGAAGATTTTGCACAAAAAAATGTTGTAAAACACAAGATTTATACCGATGAACACTTAGGGGCAAAGGAAAGCTTTGCTTTTTTATTGGAAATGCTGGAAAAACCATATTTTGTCTTTGCAGATCAAGATGATATTTGGGAGCAAGAGAAAATCCCTACCCTTCTTAAAGCCATACACGAGCTAGAGTTGCAGTATGGAAAAGATACTCCACTACTTGTCTATTCTGATGCTTCGCTTATGCCCTCTAGTGGCGAAGTATATCATAATTCATTCTTGCGTGCCGCCGGTATTCCATGTAGATGGAATGAAGACTTTCAAAAGGTTATTGTCATGCCGCATGTGCTTGGCTGTACCATGCTTGGCAATAAAGCCCTCGCTAAAGCCTCACTGCCCATAGCACATGAGGCCATTATGCATGACGCTTGGGTGCTGCAAGTTGCTTGCGCTTTAGGGCATGTAAAAGAGGTAAATACCCCGCTTATCCGCTATAGGCAACATGACAGCAATGTTTTTGGCGCAAAAGAGCTGACTTGGCGCTCTATTGTGAAAAGAATTTTGGATGGTCGTAAGTCGAAATATGACAAAATTGTACAATCTCAAAGGCAGGCAAAAGCCTTGCTTGCGCACTGTGGGCATCTTATGTCACAAAAAAACTATGAACTGTGCAAAGCCTGGGCAGAGGTTGAACATAAATCATGGCT
>CAYJHS010000200.1:0-5220 GCA_964369815.1 uncultured Desulfovibrionaceae bacterium | reverse complement strand
AGTTTTTTGAGGGGAGGGGGTTTGGGGGAGGGGAGCTTTTTTTCAAAAAAGTTCCCCTCCCCCAAAAAATAAAGTAAAAGTATCAATAAAAATAAATGCTATAATTGTTGTAAAGTCCACGTGACACGCCCGAGGATGCGGGTATTGAGTGTTTTTGCGGGGAGTTTTGTTTGTGCGAAGCCTTGGGCGTCACAGCGTAGTGTATAGTGTATATCATCGTCATCTAAGAATACTCTACGAATGACGATGCCTTCGTGCGGCCAATAGAGGGCATAGACCATACCGGACACAGGGATTTTTATGCTGGTATCTACACCGAGGTAGGCACCACGCAAGATGGAAGGCTCCATGCTGGCGCTTTCGTTGCGCAAGATGGTAATGCTTGGGGCTGCAAAAGATAGGGGCATAGAGACTTTACCCACTTGTGGCAAGTCAGGATGTTTATCGCCGTCTTTGTAGTTACAGGCCATGCCGTGTACAGTGAGCATAACACTTTTGGTGGCAGGTTCTCCGTATAGGGCAGGGGTTTCATTAAGCCCTTGTGCGGGTGCATCATGTGGCTCGTAGCCAGCTTCGGTGCGTAGGTACATGGGGCCAACGCCTTGTTTAATCCAATCAGGGTTTAATCCAAACTTTTCAAAGAGTTTCATGTACCAGTCACCGGGCACGGAGTTGCGGCGTTTAGCGTCTGAAATGCTGGATTGGCGAATTTCCAATACTTCGGCAATTTCCATTTGTGTTTTGGTGCCAGTGGCAAATTTAATGCGAGCGTATGCTTCTTCAAAAAATGAGGGCATAAGGTTCTCTCTATTCTTTTATTAGTGTTTTTCTCGTTAATCTTTCATTTGAATTGGTGCTAGCACAGGGTCGTCATGAGAAAGCACGATGCGGCTATTTTCTCGTAAAGATTTGCTAAGCACTTCTAGTCCTTTTTGATAAGCATAAAAGTCAGGCGCTTTACCAAAGGCGTTGGCATATATTTTTGCAGCTTCTGCATCGCCTTCACCGCGTATGATTTCTGACTTTTTGTTAGCTTCAGCAAGAATGACAGCGGTTTGCCTGTCAGCATCAGAGCGAATACGAGTGGATTCTTCCACGCCTTCAGAGCGGTATTGTTTTGCTTGACGTTCACGCTCAGCTTGCATGCGTTCAAAGATAGCTCTTTGGTTTTCTGCAGGCAGGTCAGTGCGTTTGATGCGCACGTCCACTACTTCTACGCCAAACCCTTTCATGAGATTGGCCACGCGTTTTGTGACTTCTTCCATGATTTTAGCGCGTTGTGAAGATACTACTTCGGTGAGTGTGTAACCACCCACAAGGGCACGCAGCTGCGAGTATACCACGTCATCAAGGCGAGCTTGAGCACCTGGGATGGTGCGCATGGTTTGGTAAAACTGCAAGGGGTTGGCAATGCGCCAGCGGGCATAGTTGTCAAGTACTATGGCCTTTTTGTCCACAGTAAATGCTTCTGTGGGGCGTGCATCATAATCTAAGATACGTGCGTCAAAATAGATGACATTTTGTATAAATGGTAACTTAAAGTGTAGCCCCGGCCCATAGACAGCGTCCTGAGGGGTACCGAGCTGCAAAACGATGGCTTTTTCCGTTTGATGTACGATGAAGAAGCTTTGTCCTGCAATGACTACGACAAGAAAGAGTCCAATGACTAAAGTAAGAGGATTTTTAAACATTATTGTGCTCCCCCTGTTGCGCGTGTTGTTTTATTGCCTGTGCTCCCTGAGGTGTTTTGTTGGGGGGTATTTAGGGGGAGCAAGGGGAGGATGCGTTCGCCCGTATTGCTTGGCACAATGATTTTATCTTGAGCATTGCCTAAAATGCTTTCCATAGCCTCAAAGTAAAGGCGCTTTTTAGTAATGTCTTGTGCTTTATTATATTCTTCGAACACAGCCAAGAAGCGATTGGCACGACCAGTGGCGTTTTGAATACGTGTTTCTTTGTATGCTTGTGCTTGGTTTTCTAACTCAGCACTTTGGCCACGAGCCTTTGGTAAGACTTCATTGCGATAGGCTTCTGCTTCGTTGATTATGCGGCTTTTGTCCTCACGTGCGGAAGCAACGTCCTTAAATGCGTCAACTACTTCGCGGGGAGGGTGCACGTCTTGGAGTTGTACGGCAATAATCTGCACGCCAACTTCGTAACGGTTGAGGATGTTTTGCAAAAGTTCTGTAGCATCACTTTGAATGCGGATTTTACCATCGGTTAATGCAGAGTCAATCATGCTTTTCCCGATGACTTCACGCATGGCGGCTTCGGCAGCGTTGCGCACTACAGCAGCTTGGTTAGTCACATTAAAAAGATATTCCACAGGATCGCTGATTTTATATTGAACACTAAATTGTACGTTGACGATATTTTCATCGCCGGTAAGCATGGAAGCTTCGGCGGGGACAGTGCGCAATTGTCCTTGTTGGAATGTAGAGCCTTGCCCCACAGACCGAAAGCCTACCTCTCCTCGTAAAATCTGCGTTACTTTAGGTTTATACACAGTTTCAATAGGAGAAGGGAGGTGATAGTGCGGGCCAGGGCCCACAGTTCGCACGTATTTCCCAAAGCGTAAGACTACGCCTTCTTCGTCAGGATTTACAATGAAGATACCTGACAAAAGCCAAAGTACCACTAAGACACCGCCAATAAGCCACGCACCTTTGCCACTAGGCATAGTTATGCGTCCTTTAAAGGGGTTGCCTGGATTGTTTCCAAAGTTTATGGGTGGCTTACGGTCGTTACCGTTGCCATTGTTACCCGAATTGTCGCCTTTGTCATTGTTGTCACCCCCAAAGGGGTTTTGACGCGACTGCCTTTGCCGTTTTTCTTGTAATTTATCCCAGTCCCAATTCATAATGAGAGAAAGTAAGACACCTTAGTCATAAGGTCAAGACATGAAGCTGTTTTTCACAAAAATTAATCTGAGATTTATATATAATTTATGGTGTGAGATTTTTAAGTTGTGTAGTGGCAGGCGTTTTGGGGTGTCGAAAACCCCGCACGATGGATTTGTGCGGGGTTTTCGAAAGGGGGTATTTTTATTTATTGGACAACAGAAATTTCTTCAATAATAACATTGTCCACAGGGACATCGTCATGGCCAAAGCGAGATGTGGTTTTAACTTTTTCAATTTTATCCACTATGTTTTGGCCTTTGATCACTTTGCCAAAAACGGTATAGCCCCAGCCTTGAGCAGTAGGTGCTGTGTAGTTTAAGGCCGCGTTATTTTTTGTGTTTATGAAAAATTGCGCGGTAGCCGAATGAGGGTTTGAGGTGCGTGCCATGGCGATGGTGTACTTATCATTATCAAGACCGTTGGCAGCTTCATTCTTAATGGGGGGATCGGTGGGCTTAGGGTTTAGGTTTGCGTCCATTCCGCCGCCTTGAATCATGAAGTCTTTAATGACTCGGTGAAAGATGGTGCCATTATAATGTCCACGATTTACATAGTGTAAAAAGTTCTTCACGGTTTCAGGGGCTTTTGCACCGTCAAGGCGTACAATTATATCACCCATATTTGTGCGGATTTTTACGGCAGTGCTGGCAGCGTGTGCATTGCTTGCGCCATGGAGTTCGCAAAAAACAACCGTAGAAAGGACTAAGGTGCATAGAGCAAAAAACTTTTTGATATTCATTACATTCTCACAGGTTAAACGTTAATGTTAAATTCATCCATACAATATGTATGTTTCTTTTACTTGCTTAGGCTCCTCTTGCCAAGAAAAAAATGTTAGGTATTTGTTGCAGAAATAAAGCGTATTGAAAATATATCCTTGACCCTAATGCCTTATCATGCTAGTTAGGTAGAAAAGCTTTTGTGCTCATAATGAAAGCTTGCTTAAAGAAGTTAGGGTATGTAAACAGTTTTAAAGTAGGTGCATAATGAAAACTTATCTTGAGCAATTTCAAAAGTACGTTACTGACAGTGGCTTAAAAAATACTGCTCAACGTGCTCGCATTGTGGAACTTTTTATGGGATCCAAGGGGCATCTTTCTACAGAAGAAGTGTATGATATGGTGCGCAGTGTTGATAATTCCGTCGGTCAGTCAACAGTGTACCGTACAATGAAATTGCTCTGTGAGTCGGGTCTTGCCAATGAAGTGCAACTTGGTGATGGTATTGCCCGTTATGAACCTGCCCATGAAGAACATCACGATCATCTCGTGTGTGAACGCTGTGGGAAAACTGTAGAAATTCTCAGTAAGAAAATGGAAAAAATGCAGGAAAATATTGCGAAAAAACACGGCTTTACGCCAACATCTCACACTATGTGTTTGTATGGCATTTGTGCTGACTGTCGCAAAAAACGTTCTTAAAGATTTTTTTGCAGTGACATTGCAAAAAAGTGATAGTTCCCTGCGCATTATAAGGTAACAGTTTAATCTCGTCAAAAATCCTTCCGTATACGAATAGCTTGGCCGCTATTTGCAATTCGCCATGGTACTTTGTTTCTATGGTTTAGTTTTTTATTTGCAAAAAACCATCCTGATAAGGCTTTAATTTTGTTTTGCCTTGAAAAATGAAAGTTCTGCTCTTTGCCTTGTGCATGTTGTGTTTATGACGTGTAGTTAAGGGAAAGATGCGTGGTGTAAGGTTTGGCACTGTGTATTGTTAAATACTTTTTTATTTGACAATACTTTAATAGTAATTAGTTATAAATGTAGGAGATACGGTTTCATGAGCGAACAAGTTAAACAAGATAAGAGTTTTTTTGAAAAAACTCTTGAGGCTCTTCCTGGAATTTTGCTTCTTAGCACTGTGGCGGTAGTTGCGTGGTATTTGAACCCCATTATCATGGACTTACACCCCACTTTGAAAGAAATTAACATCAGCAATTTTATTCTTGCCATTATTTTTGGTATGATAATTTTGAATGTTTTTGGTGTCCCAGAGATTTGTAAGCCTGGTTTACGTTTTTCTACAATTCTTACTAAGACCGGTATTGTGGTCATGGGCTGTAAGTATTCCTTCGCCAGTCTTCTGGAGAGAGGGATTGAAGCTGTTGTTATTATTGCAATTTTCTTGATTGTAACCGCTCTTGTTCTCATGTGGCTTGGAAAGTGGCTTAAAATGTCACCAGTGCGCAGTGCTTGTATTGCAGCAGCGATGAGTGTGTGCGGTGTGTCTGCGGTGGTAGCTATTTCTCCTGCGGTGCATGCTAAAAACGAAGACATGGCGTATACCATTGCCATTGTGCTCATGTTTGGCTTAT
>CAYJHS010000199.1:0-5249 GCA_964369815.1 uncultured Desulfovibrionaceae bacterium | reverse complement strand
ACTGGCAATCAGCGTGGCAGCAGGGCTGTGCTGATCTAAGGTTACCTTATGTCCGGCAAAGGGTGCATTTTTTTCTCTATGTTCTCGAGGATGCAAGCGTATGACACATTCCATGTTCTTATCTTGTACATAGTGGCATAGTGCTTCTGCAACCATGAGCTCTCCTCCTTGCCCATAATCTTCCATAAGCGGTTCTGATGCAAAAACTATGCGCTGGCGTTGGGAGGAATCAAGGTCATTTTTAGGGGTATTTTTGATAATTTGCTCAAAGTGTGGATTGCCTAGAGGGAAAATTCTTTCAGCAGGCACACCTTCTTGTGCCATTTCTTCCTTGGCATATGCGTCCATAACAATAATATATGTAGGGAGAAAATCACATATACCGGAAAAGTGGTGCTTTTGCGCCGCAGTCCACTTAGAAAAGCGCAGGCCGTAATTTACCCAATGATCCAAGAGTGCTATGCTGGGAATTTTAAGTTTTTCGGCGCATTTCCAGATATATTTTTCCGTAAAATCGTGGGCACTGGTGCCGGTGATAATGAGCGATGGTTTTTGCTCGTGCAAAAATTGCGCTATTTGCTCTGCAAGCTGTGCTGTATCGTCTCCAATATATGATGGAAGTGTTTGCGCATAGGGCAAAATGTTACAGGCAGGCCCCTTGGCAAAGATGTTTAATTTTTGCTTGTGCGCCAGCGGCTGTATGAGGGGCACAATGGCATTGGCACCGCCTGGGTCATGGGCAAAAAAAAGTATACTCATAGAAAATCTCGCATGGGTGAGAGGAGTGTTTCTTTTTTTTGTAAAAAATTAACGATATTTTTTACGGCTTGGTTTAATGCCGCATGACTTTGGCAGGAATATTTTTTTACGAGAGAAAAAATACTATAATCGGCATACACAGGGTCTGGGATAATAGCATATTCTTCTATGTTTCTGCCACCATCAACAATACGCACACGATATTTTTCAAAAATTAAATCGAGTTCAAAAATGGTCACACATCGGCAATCCACACCCTGCATATAAAGTGTGCCGTGGGTAAACTGCAACGAGACATCCTTGGTGGGGTCTTGTGGGTAAAAATCCACATCTTGTGCATGTTCTGTTACTTTTTTGATGGGGCCTAGGAGAAATTCTACTATATCACGCATATGAGAGCCATTGTGTTTATAGCCCTTGCCATAATAGCCACTGCCTTTGAGAAAACGCTCAAATTCGCCGTGGGCAATGCGCTCAGCCAAGTTTTGAAATTCAGGAATAAATCTTCGCGAATAATTCACTTGTATGGGCGTGTGCTTGGCAATGCGCACGAGAGCGCTGACATCTTCTGGGGTGCTACCGGCGGGTTTTTCTAAAAATAGGATTTTTGGTTGCAAGGCGAGTGCTTCTTGCACAGACTGCAAATGGCAGTCGTCCGGTGTGCATATGCTTATAATATCAGCGTGTTGTGCGTCGGATAAAGAGCCAAAAGCTCAACCGCCCCATGTCTGTGCCATGCTTTTTGCTCTACTTTGTTCTATGTCATAAAAACCTAAAAGTTGGATATGTGGATTGCATGTATAAGCATGTGCGTGGGTAAGGATGTGTGGGTGCTCAGGCCTATCGTACCCTCCTGCTATGGCACCTGCCCCTATAATCAAGGCTGTATATGGCATGACATCCCTCTAGGTGTTTAATACATTATGCGGTCAAGCCCTTTGTGCCCGCTATAAGTTCGGCAAAATGCCAATCTTCTTCAGTGTCAATATCAATAACGTCAGTAGAAGATACAATGACGGCTTTTTTCTGTAAGGGAGCAAAGCTGGTGGCACCATGCTCGAAAAACTTCTCTACGGAAAAAAAGTAAAAAAGCCCCACGTCATGATAAGTTTTCGGGCAGTCTTGTGTGCGTGTGAGGGCAAACTCAGGCTGCAAATAATTGGTATTTCCCAAAGCATCTATGCTGAGGGCTCTTTGAATGGGGTGTGCATAGGGGCTAACTGCCATAACGCAATCACTGTCTTGTACCAGTGTATATGCTTGCTGTAAGTATTCCTTGGTAATGAAGACAGAAGTACCATAAAGGCAACAGCAATATTTGGGTAATGAACCTGCATACTTTTGCCACTGACGCAGAGTAACCCGTAGTACGTCAGCAGTGGTTGAAAAATCGTCTGCCACCTCGTGCGGGCGTGCAAAGGGGTAGAGGGCGCCGGCCTTGGTGGCAATATTTGCAATTTCAGCGTCTTCTGTAGAAATAAGCACCTGCGAAAAAATAGCACTGGCGCAAGCCACTTCTGTGGGCCATGCTACCAAGGGCTTGCCGGCAAAAGGACGTACGTTTTTGCGTGGGATACGTTTTGAACCGCCCCTAGCTGTGATAATACACAGACAATCGTGCATGCTTATGTCACCTTTTCCAATAAAAACCATGTGGCATCTCCAGCCGGGAAGAGTGGGTCTTTATGGTAGAAAAAACCGTATGTTAAAAGGCGCAAGTCACTAAAACGCTCCATAAGGTCAGCGCAAAAGTCCCGTTTAAAGAGTTTTCCGTCGTGTCCTCTATAGGGGATTTCCACTGGTACAGGATTGTAATATTCTTTGATGCAAATATAACGTGCAGAATTATTATAGAGTGTATCGTAGGCCTTGGCCAAAAATTCCGGTGCAATATGAATGAGTACGCCTGACGTAAAGCTTAGGTCGTATTGGCGGTTTGACGAAAAATTGAGCAATGAGCCTTGATGAATGTGCGCAGCTTTTTGCAAGCTTTCTTGTGCTTGTTTAGCCGCGGTGGCATTAATTTCTACGGCGTGCAGTTCTGCTTCTGGTAAAAGTGCTTTAAAGGCATGAAGATTAATACCAATATTGCACCCAAGCTCCAAAATACTTTGCGGTTTGGTGGGGAGAGCGGCAAGGACTTTACTCCAGCGCCCAATGGCAGAAGGCACATTATCCAAGGTGTTGCGGGTAATATAGGCATCGCCAAATTCGCCATGCCAAAAAAGTTCTTGTTCGTTCATTTTTTACCTTAACATTTCAAAGATTTTTTGTTGTGTGTCAGCATTCAGTTCCGCCCACAAAGGTAATGTGAGTATATGCCGAAAAGCGCTTTCTTCCTCAGGGCACAGCGCGTTTTTATAACCAAGATTTTGATAGTAAGGGTGTAGATATACAGGCATATAGTGCACATTTACCCCGATATTTGCCTTTCGCAGTGTTTCAAATTGCGCATTTCTGTGTTGCACACGTACCACATATAGGTGGTAGGCGTGTACACAATCATTCCTTTTAGTAAGGGGTTGTACGCTGGAATTAGCAAAAAGTGCGCCATAATTTTGCGCCAGAATATTCCTTTTTTCAATCCACTGTGGCAGTTTTTTTAACTGGCTGGAACCAAGAGCACACTGAAAATCTGTGATGCGATAATTAAAGCCAAGCTCGTGCATTTCATAGTGCCAACCGCCCATTTTTTCTCGCTCTGCGGCAGTGCTAGTAATGCCATGCTCGCGAAAATGTCGCATCCTTGTGGCGAACTCCTCATTGTTGGTGACCGCCATGCCTCCTTCACCCGTAGTCATATTTTTGACAGGATGAAAACTAAAAACCGTTATGTCAGCGAGCGTTCCCACCTTACGCCCTTTGTATTCTGCCCCAAGGGCATGGCAAGCATCCGCCACAAGGGCAAGTTTATGCTTATGCGCAATGCTACGCAGTGCATCCCAGTCGCAAGGCTGGCCGGCATAGTCAACGCCAATGATAGCCTTGGTATGGGGAGTGATGGCGGCTTCTACGGAGGTAGGGTCAAGAAGAAGGGTACTTGCTTGCACATCGGCAAAGACGGGCTTTGCCTGTGTATAGAGTATGGCGTTGGCTGTTGCCGCAAAAGTGATGGGAGGCACGATGACCTCATCTCCTAAGCCTATGCCAAGAGCGTGCATGGCGCAATGCAAAGCCGCAGTGCCGCTGTTTACGGCAATGGCATACTCTGCACCGCAAAATGCACAGACATGGGATTCAAATTGCGCCACAGCAGGGCCCGTGGTGAGATAGCTTGAGCGCAGAACATCAACTACGGCCTGAATATCTTCATCATCAATGATTTGACGTCCATAAGGGATGAAGTTCTTATTCATAACTATGCAACGTCAAAGCCTTGTGCTTTCAAAGTGCTCCGTAAAGCCTCCACATTAAGCCACTCAGTATTAGTGCCGGAATTATACTCAAACCCCTCTGGCACAAGTGTCCCATTGAGCCCTTGGTAGGTAAAGGTTTCTGGCTTTATGACGTAATATTTCCCAATATCAATGGTGTGACGGCTGTCTTCAGAGGTAATCATAGTCTCATGAAGTTTTTCACCGGGGCGGATGCCGACTTCGAGAGTAGGAGCCTGTGGCGCTATGGCAGTGGCCAAGTCAGTGATTTTCATGCTGGGAATTTTGGGAATAAAGACTTCGCCGCCGCTGGCTATTTCAAAAGCATTAAGAACCATGTTGACGCTTTCTTCCAGTGTAATCCAAAAGCGTGTCATGCGTACATCAGTGATGGGGAAGGTTTCGCCACTATTGCGTTTGTCGATGAAAAAAGGAATGACAGAACCACGAGAACCCATAACATTGCCATACCGAACCACAGAATACGAAGTTTCGCAGCCCATAAAGGCATTTGATGCTATAAAAAGCTTGTCAGAACATAGCTTTGTTGCCCCATAGAGGTTTACAGGCGCTACAGCCTTGTCAGTGGAAAGAGCTACTACCTTTTTCACATTACAATCTGCGGCGGCATTAATAATATTTTCTGCGCCGCCAATGTTGGTGCGAATGCACTCAGTAGGATTGTATTCTGCTGCAGGAACTTGCTTTAAGGCTGCAGCATGTATAACATAATCTACACCATTAAAGGCACGATACAAGCGCTCTTTATCTCGCACATCGCCTAAAAAATAACGCATACATGGGTATTTTTGCGGAGAAAATACTTGCGACATCTCAAACTGCTTAAGTTCATCACGTGAAAAAACTATGATTTTTTTTGGTGAAAATTTTTGTAAGAGCATGGAAACACACATTTTTCCAAACGATCCCGTTCCGCCAGTGATGAGAATGGTTTTTCCATCAAACATGATTTTTCCTTTTATTGTACAGTTTTTTTTAGAATATCAATGTCATAATGTTAAGTCAAATAAATAGGGGAGAATTTTGTTTTAATATGTACGGCATTTGATTTTTGGGATTTTCTGGGGGGAAAACTTTTGTGAACAAAAGTTTTCC
>CAYJHS010000198.1:0-5266 GCA_964369815.1 uncultured Desulfovibrionaceae bacterium | reverse complement strand
AAACCCTGAACAAGGGGAAAAGCTCATAAATGGAGGCGTGTGGCACGACTCTGTCATGCAGCAAGCCAGTCTTGCTGCCCTACCTATGCAGCCTTTTAGCGCAGATTTCATCCTTGAGGTGGGTTTTCGCCCAGGTGTTACCGACAACGAAGCTCGCACAGCTCGTGATACAGCTGCCATGGTTTTAAGAATTCCCCGTGAAAGCATCAGTGTATACACCGCAACTCAGTACCGCTTCTTGAGTGATGAAAGCGCCCCACTCACCCTAGAAACAGTGGAAAATATTGCGAAAAACCTTCTTTGCAATGAGCTTATCCAGCGTTACCGCATCAAAAGTCAAAATGAGTGGCAAGCTGCTCCAGGCTTTGACGCACAAGCTGCGGAAGTCACCGGTAGCGCCAGCGACACCGTTGATATTTTTGCCCTTTCTGACATGGACAATGCTGCCCTTATGCAGGTAAGTCGTGACAACACCCTTGCATTAAATCTTGAAGAAATGCAAACCATTAAAGCCTACTTTCAGCAAGAGGACGTGGTAGCAGAGCGTAAAAAACTTGGCCTTCCCGCCAATCCTACCGACGCCGAGCTGGAAGTCCTTGCCCAGACATGGTCTGAGCACTGCAAACACAAAATTTTGGCCTCACGCATTGCCTATACCGACGCCGAAAGCGGTAAGAAAGAAGAGGTCAATAACCTCTATAAGACCTGCATTCGTGACGTAACAGCTCGTATTCGTAAAAATATGGGTGAAAACGATTTTTGCCGTTCTGTCTTTAAGGACAACGCCGGCGTGGTCTCCTTCATCGGTGCTTATGACGCTTGTATTAAGGTAGAAACCCACAACAGTCCTTCCGCTCTTGACCCCTATGGCGGCGCCCTCACTGGCATTGTGGGCGTTAACCGTGATCCTATGGGCACGGGCATGGGCGCAGAGCTCGTATGCAATACCGACGTGTTCTGCTTTGCCTCTCCCTTCCATAATGAAGCACTCCCCCCACGCCTTTTGCACCCACGTAGAGTGCTCGAAGGCGTGCGTGAAGGTGTTGAGCACGGCGGCAACAAGTCCGGTGTGCCCACCGTCAACGGCTCCCTTGTTTTTGATGAACGTTTCCTTGGCAAACCCCTTGTATATTGCGGTACTGTGGGCATTATCCCTACCGAAGTAGCTGGCAAGCCCGGCTATGAAAAAAAGGCACAAGTAGGTGATATTATTGTTATGGCTGGCGGACGTATCGGCAAGGACGGCATCCACGGTGCTACTTTTTCCTCCGAGGAACTGCACGAAGGATCTCCCGCCACCGCCGTACAAATTGGCGACCCCATTACCCAACGTAAAATGTATGACTGCATTATGCGTGCTCGTGATTTAGGTTTATACAATTCCATCACCGACAATGGTGCCGGTGGTTTATCTTCCTCCGTAGGAGAAATGGCTGAAGATACCGGCGGTTGCATTCTTGACCTTGCCAAGTGCCCGCTCAAGTATGACGGCTTGCGTCCATGGGAAATTCTCATCTCCGAAGCGCAAGAGCGCATGACCCTCGCTGTTCCTCCCCAAAAGCTTGACGAATTCTTGGCTCTCGCTACAGAGATGGACGTGGAAGCCACCGCCCTTGGTACCTTTACCGACTCAGGGTATTTCCATGTTATATATAAGGGTGCGCAGGAAGAAAAAATTGTTGCACATTTAGAAATGGACTTCATGCACGACGGCGTACCACAACTACAACTCAACGCCCGCTGGCAAACGCCCACCCATACTGACTCACGTATTGAGGTAAAGGATGCCGACACAGGAAGCCTTCTCAAGAGTATGCTCGGGCGTTTGAACATCTGCTCCAAAGAATACATCATTCGTCAATATGACCACGAAGTACGTGGTGGCTCCGCCATCAAGCCCCTTGTAGGCGTGGAGCGTGACGGCCCATCCGATGCTGGCGTTATCCGCCCTGTGCTCGAATCTGATGCCGGCCTTGTCATTGCCCACGGCATTTGCCCCAAGTTCAGCGACTATGACACCTACTGGATGATGGCCAACGCTATGGACGAAGCCATCCGCAATGCCGTAGCCGTAGGTGCCGACCCTGACCGTCTTGCCGGCCTTGACAATTTCTGCTGGTGCGACCCTGTAAAAACAGACAAAAATCCCGATGGGGATTATAAGCTCGCTCAGTTAGTTCGTGCTTGTAAAGCTCTAGAACATTTTGCTTTTGCCTATGGCGTTCCTTGTGTATCCGGTAAAGACTCTATGAAAAACGACTATACCGGCGGCGGTGAGCGCATTTCCATTCCGCCAACGGTACTCTTCACCGTGCTTGGTGTCATCGAAAATGTCCTACGCACCCAAACATCTGACTTCAAAAAAGCCGGCGATTACATCTACTTATTAGGTGGAACTCGCCGTGAACTCGCAGGTTCAGAAATTGCCGACGAGCTAAAACTCTCCTGCAATACTGTGCCCCACGTAGACGCCCAAAGCGCAAAGGCTGCCTACCGCAAACTGCACCGTGCCATTTACGAGCGCATGGTTTCAGCCTGCCACGACCTTTCCGACGGCGGCCTAGGCGTAGCACTGGCAGAAATGTGCATTGGTGGACGCCTTGGCGCTGTGCTTGATATGGAAAAAGTTCCCACTCTTGAAAACATGAATCTGGCTGAATTGCTCTATAGCGAATCCGCCAGCCGCCTACTCGTATCTGTACCCGCAGAAAAAACCCGACTTTTTGAAGGCGTCATGAAAGGCTCTCTCATAGCAAAAGTGGGTGAAGTTACCGAAGATACCACGCTGACCATTAAGAGCGGAAGCTCTGTCCTATGCGCTGAACCAGTACGAGAACTCGTAACAGCCTTTAAAGGTACCTTAGACTGGTAATTTAATTTTTTTAAGAAGATTTTTTGGGAGAGGGGAACTTTTGTGAACAAAAGTCCCCCTCCCCCAAACCCCCTCCCCTCAAAAAACTTTCAATGCGAACATATTTCATTATTTAATGATACACCTTGCCGCAATGGGAAAATCCCCCCCACTGCGAAGAACGTAGCGGCGCAACAATCCATATCATTATAATAACCGAAGGTTTTCCGCATAATAACCAAAGGTTCACCATCCCTCCCCCATCAGTAAAAAAAACTTTACCCAAAATGTACAAAAAACTTGACTCACTCCAAAATACCATTTAAATAAGACATAACAGGTAAAAGATTTTTGCAAAGTTCACGCAAAATAAAATTTTTTTACAAATAAAAATTTAAAGCTTGAACACAAAAAGACTATGATTTTAATAGATTAAAACACAGTCGCAAAAAAAGTAAAAATTTTTTCACCAAAACAGTAAAAAAAGCTTGACCGCTCAGACTGATTGGAATAAAACATAACCATAGTTTGTTGGTTGAGGTACGTTTATTCGTATTTTTAATAATATCTAAAAAAGGAAGATGAAGGATGAAAAAGATTTGTACTCTCTTACTTACCGCTGGCATGCTCATGGGCGTTGCTACTGGTGCATCTGCCATTGATTTCAAAGCGAAAGGTCAATGGAATGTAGGTTTCGGTTTGGTTGACACCAACTGGGAAGGCAACAGAAAGAACAACGGCGAAGACCTTTTCCAAGCTCAACAACGTGTGCGCTTGCAAATCGACGCAGTAGCTTCTGAAGCTCTTTCCGGTACCGTTTACTTTGAAATGGGCGAAACCGTATGGGGCAACCAAGCTAGCGGCGGCGCTCTTGGCACCGACGGCAAAATCATTGAATTGAAGCATGCCTACATTGACTGGTTTGTACCTAACACCATGCTTTCTTTCCGCATGGGTCTTCAAGCCGTTGCTGTACCTAACGCTGCTGGTGGCGCTGTAATCCTTGATGACGACGCTGCTGCTGTTATGGCTAACTACAAATTCAATGATATGGTAAGCTTGACCTTCGGTTGGATTCGTTTGTACAACGACAACTTTAATAACAACCCTTGGACAACTCCTAACGATCAGTGGAGCACTGACAACAACTACCTTGACAACATTGATGCCTTCATGATTTCTTTGCCAGTACAAGGTGAAAACTGGTCTGTTAATCCTTGGTTTATGGTAGGCTGGTATGGCACCAACTCCCTTAAAACTGCATTTGATGATCAATTAAATGACACCACTTCCCCTGCCATTAACTTTGGCCTTGGTCAAAGCTTCATTCCTGCCTTCAACGGTGCAGCTAGCGCAGTTGTAGGTATGGACGGCGGTCCTGGTGGCACACACAACGGTAGCAACTTCTGGAACGCTTCTGAAGACGAGTACACCACTTTCTGGTTTGCTGGTATTCCTGTTACCTTCCAAATGGACAACTGGAACTTCGAACTTGATTTCAACTACGGCTATGTAGGCTACAGTGGTACCTATAGCCCAGATTACGCACGTGGTCACATTTTCAACAATGGTAACAATGACCTCATTGCTGACCGTTTTGGACCTCGTTCTGATATGACTCGTTCCGGTTGGTTACTCAAAGGTTTAGTTGAGTACAAGATGGATTGGGGTACTCCTGGTCTCTTCGCTTGGTACGGTTCCGGTGACAACGACGACGTAACTGACGGTTCCGAAATGATGCCTATCATTTCTCCTTCCGGTAACTTCACCTCCTTCTTAGGTGACGGTGAGTTCGGTTGGCAACCAGGTGCTGCTTACGACCAAATGCTCTCCTACTCCGGTACTTGGGGTATTGGTCTCCAAATTAAAGACCTTTCCTTCATGGAAGATCTTTCCCACGTAATCCGCATCGCATACTGGGGCGGTACCAACGACAGCAACATGGTTAACTTTGTACAAAGCCCATACAGCAACTCTTCCAACGCCGGTGGCTTCTACTTAGTAGAAGGCGACTACTTGGTTGAAATCAACTTTGATACCAAATACCAAATCTATGACAACCTTGCCATGCATTTCCAACTTGGCTACATCTTCAACGGCATTGACACCGATCAGTGGAATGCTAACCGTACCAACAGACGTGTTAGCGCATATGACGGTTACAAAGCTACCTTGTCTTTCTCCTACAGCTTCTAGTAGCTGCTAAGAAAGCATAATATATTACTGCCCTTAGGTCTTTGACTTAAGGGCAGTTTTTTGTGGTTAAAAGAAGCAAGTAAGTCTTTGTTTGCAAAATTTCATTGCGGCAATAAGTACATCAAAAACCAAAACTCCATCGCTATGAAAGTTTTTTGAGGGATGGGGGTTTGGGGGAAGGGAACTTTTTTTCAAAAAAGTTCCCTTCCCCCAATAAAA
>CAYJHS010000197.1:0-5271 GCA_964369815.1 uncultured Desulfovibrionaceae bacterium | reverse complement strand
AACTTGCCATTTGAACAATCAAGCCTTATATAAAAAGGGAGCCGTAGCTCCTGCGCTAACAGAAACTACGGCCGGCAAGGTGGTTAACACCCCCTTAATGTGCGATTGCCGTGTAGGAACACATTTATGACCCGTATCAGCTTAACTCTGATACGGGTCAACTTTTAATAAGCTTTAGTAGCTATTAAAAGGACGAGCATCAGACCGATTACGGTTGCATAAAAAAGCTTCCGCATGGCTTTACCCTCCTTTCCCGTGTTCACGGGCTTATACACCTTGCCGATGTAGAAAGAAGGGCAATCGCACAATGGGAAGTGTAGGATATTTCATAAGCAACCGCAAGCTTTGGGTTTAGTGGCAACCTATACTGAGGACTATATTACATGATTAAAAATTCTCAAAAATTTAAGAGTTTAAAAAGTTTTAGTACATCTTAAAAGCATTCCTTTGATGGTCGTCCTTGCATCGTAGCCACTGGCAGCACACAAGCCAAGAAGGAACTGCTCAAAGGCGCGGGTTTTCAATGGAGTCCACAAAACAAAACTTGGTGGAAGTACCAATGCGCTGAAAATACATCATTTGTTGCGTCAAAATAAAAATCTTGTTCGCTTGTGTATGTTTCTAATTCGACTTTCTGAGTTAATTATATATAATTTTATTTTAAGCAAATCAATATATTACCATGTTTATCTTTTAGCTAAAATTTTATGGATTGCCGCGTCGCTGCGCTCCTCACAATGACAAATTATTACTTTTCAAGTCATTGCGAGCGAAGCGAAGCAATCCACGCCTTTTAAGTCAGAAAGTCGTGTTTCCAATACACGGCGCTTCTAGATTTTCACTTTTCCTTACAGCTGACGCATTTTGAGCCCATTGGCCATTTTTAATCACAACAGGCTGTCCCTCCCCGATTGATGGGGGCGGGATAGCCTTTTCATTTATGGAGGAATTATGACACAAGAACACATTTCAGACAAAGCCCAAAACCTTCTGACTTGCATTCAGCATGGTTTGCAGTTGCATGACGCACAGAGCACAGCCGCACAGCTTGGAGATCGCAGTCAGTACATCGGTCTTTCGGACATAGGGCGTGCCATAGAGTGCCCAAGAGCAGCCCTTTGTAACAAGGTCTCTGCAAGGCCGCAACCAACATTACAAAAGCTTCTCACCCTACAGCGTGGGCATTGGTTGGAACACGGCATAGGCCAAGCCATCAGCGCACAAGGCATTCACGCCTTACCGCAGTTAGAATTATCTTTCACCCACAATGGCACCCCCATCAAGGCGCATTTTGACTTTGTGCTGGTATGGGAAAATCCACGACCTGCCATTCGTATTTTGGAGCTCAAAAGCACGAACCACTTACCAGAAACGCTGTACACCGCATATGAAATGCAGCTCTATGGACAAGCCTCGTTCATAACGCATATGTGGAGCGAACCTGTCTTCAGCTTGCGTGACGCTAATGGTACGATTTTGCATAGCAATCTCACCATGCCAGAGCTTTGCAAAGCCCATTTTGGCCTAACTTTGCCTGAAAAGGCTAGCGCCGTTGATATAGAAGCGTGGGTGCTGTGCATATCTATGGATAATGCCAAGCCTTTTGGCCCCTATACGCCGAATACTTCTATGCGTGATCTGTGCCTCACCAAAGCCGAGGAACTTTGGCAGTGCAAAAGAGAATTTGAAGCTGATGAGCTTGATGCAAATTCTCTCAACTATGCCAGTGGTTTTCATGCACTGTGTGCCTATTGTGATTGGAACAGCGACTGCCCAAAGTTTCATGATGGCTTGTACCGCCCTGAATGGGATAGCGAATTTCAAAAGCTTGCTACCCTCAAAGAAGAACGTGAAGCTATTGAAGGAAAAATTTGTCAAGCAGAACAAAGTATTAAAGATGCTTATGCTCTGACCTCACTGCAAGGCGATTGGATAAGCACCGGATCATATCGTTTCAAACTCAGCACGCAAAAAGGACGGCGCACCTTAACTAAAGACGCCTTACGCCAAGCCTTGCAAAAAGCGCATGGTGAAAATTCAGATGACATTTTGGTAGCTTGCGAACAAGAAGGCAAACCATTTCAAAAATTAACAATTAACAAGATAAATTAGGAGAAAATCATGGGATATTATTCAGAAGTAGGTCTATGCCTCAACAAAGCAGCGCACGCTGCCATGCTCAAAAAACTTGCACGGCAAAATAAGGAGACAAAGAAAGAAGTCAAAGAATTACTGGCATATGCAGACAAATATATTGCTCATTCCAAAATTGAGGAAGGAAGTGTTCTCTATCATTGGGAATGGGTAAAATGGTACAACAGTTATACTGAAGTAAAATTTGTTGAGGAATTTTTGCAAACTCTCGGTGTCGATGAAGAAGTTGAATTGTTATATCGTTTTGTACGTATTGGAGAAGAGTACGACGATATAGAATTTTTAGGAGGGTATTATGACAACCCTTTTGAAATGGATTTGGGGCGAAGCGTACATATTAATAGTTAATTTAGTCCTGTTTTAAAAACAAAGAACACTGAAACAATCAAGTAACATGAGGAAAAATCATGAACAACACACAAACCTTCTTCGATGCCGGTGAAGTTTTCAGCGGTAAGCCCAGTGGTACACAAGTGGATGGATTTCTAACAGCTTCAGAGTACACGCCAGCCGTTGACCCCCGTTATCAATTCCATGACAGTAGCCGTGATGTGGTGGTCTGGTTTCTGATGGAAAAGCCTGAACCTCTCTACCTTTACGGCCCCACTGGCTGCGGAAAATCAAGCTTAGTGCGCCAATTGGCGGCAAGGCTCAACTATCCTGTCTTTTAAATCACAGGCCATGAAAGGCTAGAAATTGGCGATCTTATAGGACACCTCACCGTGCAAAATGGCAGTATGCAATTTGAAGATGGCCCGCTGACCATGGGCATGCGCCATGGCGGCATCTTTCAATTTAACGAAATAGACCTCTGCTCACCGGCGACTTTGGCGGGCTTGAACACCATTCTTGATGGTTCGCCATTGTGCATTCCCGAAAATGGCGGGGATCTGATATTCCCTGCTGAAACTTTTCGCTTTGTAGCCACTGCCAATACCAACGGCAGTTCCGACGACACGGGGCTCTATCAAGGCACGCTGCGGCAAAATCTTGCCTTTCTTGATCGCTTCATGCTGGTGGAAGGAACATATCCGCAAGCAGAGGTAGAAGAGAATATTATCGCAAATTCTTTTCCGTCGCTACCTATAAACATCATTAACAAAATGGTGGAATACGCTGGAGAAGTACGCAAGCTGTTTATGGTGGAACTCCCCACAGCCAGCTCACTTAGCCCGCAAACCTTTGTGGGTATGGCGGCGTGTGAAGTGACACTCTCCACTCGAACGCTTATTCGCTGGGCAGATTTGACTGTACGCTTTCAGCCTCTAGCCAATCAAGGCATACAGCCCACCACATACGCTTAAGACAGGGCACTAGGCTTTCGTGCCTCCAAAGAGAGCAGAGCTATGTTGCATGAGCTTGCACAGCGTATGTTCAGCAATCTCAGTGACAACAAGGTTGCTACAGAAAAAAAGTAAACAAGGATGAGCCACTCCCTCCACTTGATTCGTGGCTTGTCCAGTGTATCACCGATTACAACATCAGCCCCAACCTCGCCTTTCAAAAAGGTAATCCAACCGTCACTTTAGAGAAAACAAGCCCAGCGAACAATGCATGCTTTTGGGAAGGCATCGCCGAACCATCAGGCTTGACTGTACGCTGGGGAATCCAAGGCACGCAAGGCAATAGTAGAAAATTTGCTGTTAATGAATGCCTTGGGCAAAACCCCATGCGTGAACTACAAAAACGTGTAAACAGCAAATTACAAAAAACGTATTCACTTCTTAAATACGATCACATTTAACAAAAAAGGAAATATCATGAACACCTTACACACACCCATTTCGGCTTTGGACAAAATGCTGGCTCTTAACTTGAACGTCTCCTTATGGTCAGCCCGTAAGAAAATCACCTTTGAGGATGTGAACCACATCCCTAACAATGACCTGCCACCGCAGGATTTGGCTACCCTTGGCAGCAAGAAGATTGCACCGCCTGAAAGTCTGCGTGTTTTTAGCACCTTAAAGGCAAGAGCTGTAACCTTGCTAGATAAATACGGCGTGCGCTTTATGTCTGGTTGGGGCATTCCGGATAATTTGGCGACAGAAGTTCTTGCAGAACTTGCCACCATCCGCCAAGAGTTTGAAGTGCAAAAAACGAGCTTCCTCAATGAATATGACACACTGGTAAGCGACTGGATTAACAAGCATCCGCAGTGGACGGACATGCTTGCAAGTGCCGTGGATTCGTCGGATTATGTGCGTTCACGTTTGCAATTTGAATGGCAATTGTATCGGGTGCAGTCCACCTTTGAGACGACACAATCCGGCGTGGATTTGGGGCTGGATGAAGCCGTCCATGGCCTTGGCAACACGCTTTTCGACGATGTGGTGAAAACTGCCCAAGATACCTGGCGCAAAGTCTACGAAGGAAAAAGCAGCGTGACGCATAAAGCCTTGTCGCCACTCAAAACCATGCACAGCAAGCTGGTGGGCTTGTCCTTCATTGAACCACACGTCCTGCCGGTGACACAGATTATTAACGAAACGCTGAGCCGCATGCCCAAACGGGGCAATATTACTGGCGCTGAACTTGTGACATTGCAGGGTCTTGTATGCCTTTTACGAGACAAGGATGCGCTCATCTCTCATGCCAAAAAGCTTCTGGATGGACAAGCCATGGATAACATTCTGGATGGACTTTTGCAACAAAACACCAATATTCCACAACAAATGGCGGCCTATGTGGATGTCTATGACCCCATGCTAGATGGTGAGGAAGTGAGTCCACTTAGCACAGCGCAAAACTCCACTGTGCCCATTATCGCAGACAGTCTGGGCTTGTGGTAATCATGAAACATATACATAACAAACACATAGTGCAATCACTACCTTTATTGGCTTCCATCCTCGGTAATCGCTACGGGGTGGAAATTCGCATTGGCGGTGATGAAGCTAAGACCGATGGAAAAGTCATTTATCTGCCAAGCTTGCCCTTGGAATGTGATGACATTTTCCTCAACATATTAAGGGCATACCTTGACCATGGTGCGACTTGTTGTTAATTGAAAAGATTAACCATAACGATGAGTTATGAACTTGTGTTTCGAAAAGTAGAATGATGGGGTAACGCCCTGAAATGCTTTCTCTAATACTCCGACAAGCGATGCATTTTGTT
>CAYJHS010000196.1:4416-5274 GCA_964369815.1 uncultured Desulfovibrionaceae bacterium | reverse complement strand
TCTAAATAACCAGATAAATCTTCATAAGGTACTAGCGCCCCAATGAGGAGGGAAGACTCGTCACTAGTTAGGGTAATGGCGACGTAACGCTTACCATTCCAGTGTGCCGTATACAACTTTCCTTTATCTTCGAGCATATGCTGTTTAAGTTTTTTGAGGTCTTTGTCGGCAGAGCTTGGGAGTGTCCACTGGCCATTTGTGGTTAAGAAAAAAGGTATACATTGCTTAAAAAAGCTAAAGGAACGAATGCGCTCCATAAACCATGGAATTGCTAAACTTGTAGTAATGATTCCAAATGTTTTACCCAAGGAGTTTTTGAGGGGGGCTGCATAGCGCACATGAAGGGTGCGCTGTTCGTCAATTTGCGGCGCCGGCCAAAAGGCTTTGTCTAAGTTTTCAATGTCTTTTGCGGACTGTTTTCCGCATAATAATGGTTGCTTTTTGTCCGGCTGTAACTGCCCTTCATCGTCATACAGGCGCACTTCTATACGAGGGGCATTAAGCATATCTGAGACGTGTGGACTTAGGGTGAGTATTTCCACAAGCATTTTGCCCCGTGCTTCTGACATGGATGCGAGAATTTGATTATTCAGGGTATTTTCGTCAAAAGGTTTTTGCAAAAAAGCACGTTCAGCCTTATGCAAAAGCATGGGCATGGAACGAGCTAGCCATTCACGATTATGATTGTCTTCACGCAAAATGCTGTTGCCAAATTGGCGCACCTGAGCATTGACGGTATTTAAGATTTGTTCTCGAGCAAAGAAGTAGCCAAGGGCAATAAGAAGAGTAATAAGCCCTCTAAGGCCTATGAGGATAGGAACAGATTGACGGGTAACAATCCTATAACGCCACGGCACA
>CAYJHS010000196.1:0-4406 GCA_964369815.1 uncultured Desulfovibrionaceae bacterium | reverse complement strand
TTCAGCAAAAAGGCTAGAAAAACCACTACCAACAAATATTTTGTGTATTTGGGGACGAAGGGCGCAAATGACTATAGTGCCGCCCAAAGGGTCCAAAGTTTTGCCAATGGTCAAAAGGCCGCGTAAGCCAAGAGAACTGATATAGTCTACGTCCTTAAGGTTCAGCACCATATTTTTCATGCCTTCTTCTATGAGCCCTTGGCAGGTAGTTTCAAAATGGGCGGTGGAATAAGCATCCCACCTACCCATCAAGTGTACTACATAGGTTTTAGCATGTTTATCTACTTGTATTTCCATATTATATTAATTATTTTTGGTGGACAAGCTGATAATGCTCCACGTTTTCACCCCATTAAAGGTGTGTGGCTTAGCTAATGCAACGAAGGTTTGTCCTGTTCTTTCATCACTTTCAGCGTTATATATATAGCCTTTCATTTCAATGACATTTTTGGAGATGACCTTGGCTTTGGTAACTCTTGCGTAGTTTCTGCCTTCACCACCACCCATTGCGTAGATGTAGTTTTTACCGTCATAACGATATTCTTTGGTGCTTACGAGCTTTTTCATATTATAGTCAAAATATTTCTTAATGGCATCTTTTACCCATTTGCCGTTAATGTAGCCATTATTGCCTTTTTGGGTAGTTCTTCTGCCCTCATATTTGATGAAGGTGTGTGCTACGCCAAAGTCAATGAGCTCAGCAGGACGTATTTGTTGTATGTTAAAGTTCCACATGAAGGTTTCGGTAAAGTTTGAGATAAAAGTGCTCATTTTTTTCAAGTCATTTTTTGAAAATTTTTGAGCATGTGCTGTTTGCGTAAGGGTAAAGATGAATAAAAAACTGCATAAAAAAAGTGACATATGACGTTTCATGTGTGGCTCCTAGGTTATGGTGATTAAAAAAAACCTATATATCACCCTAGGTGAAAATTTTTTTGCTGTCACTTCTTCATTTTTTATTTATAAAAAAGACATGCAAGCAATGGCTTTAAAATGCTAATATGAAAAAAAAGCTTGCATTTTATTTCAAGGGCGTATATTAAACCTGTCTCAATGCAATGGGAAATATGTGTGCTTATGAAAAAGTGCTGCAACGCTTATACATGGCATTACTGTAACATATTTGAATTATATTGTTTTATGGAGGACTGTCATGAGCAGAGAATGTGATTTTTGCGGGAAAAAACCCCAAACAGGTAATTTGGTGAGCCACTCTAATATTAAAACGAAACGTCGTTTTAACCCCAATTTACAAAAAGTACGTCATCAGTTTGCCAACGGTACCGTACGCACTTTGACTGTATGCACGCGTTGCATGCGCTCTGGAGCCGTTATTAAGCCTATGGTGCGCAAAGCAAGCTAGTTTTGCTTATATTTTTGACAAAAAAGCCATTATCTTTCGAGGTAATGGCTTTTTTTATGGTGGTGGCGTGAAAAGGTATGTCTTTGCTTTGGCGCCCTCTGTGTGGATTTGAGTTTTCTGTCATTATATGTCATAATAACATATTAAAAATAATTAGTTCTAAAAAGTTTTAGAAAAAACAGTGTTTTATATGGTTTTATAGGTGCATTTGTAGGCATTTTTTTGATTTTGCAATTACCTTCTGTGAATTATTCGGGATAATGGAGTGCACTGTGCGAGCATGCATCGGCATACTTTGTTTCTTAGTCATGTTTTTTGTGGGTGCCCACTATTTTACTCTAGAGCGAACTTGGCTTAGTCTAACTGTAGCTCGTGAGAAAGAGCCTGTTTATGTGGCATATCTTCCGGAAAAAAGCCGTTTTTGTGTACGTTTTAAGCATTCTGTGGCTTTGTCCCCTGTAGAAGAATGGTTTGTACCCCATGCTGGGCAGGTTATGTTGCAATCTACTGTGTATGAAGATTTTGGAGCGGGCTTGCCACACAATGCTGAAGCCGGTCAAACAATGGTGGTACAAGATGGGAAGGTTATTATCACCGGTTATAATACTCTTATGCCACATTTTTTTTTACGTGTAGGGCGTATAGCAGAACATACAATTATTATTGAAAAAAATGATGGCACACGGACACATGTGTTGGCACTAAACAGCAAGGTAAAGCCGGGAACAGCGATACAAGTTTCTATCTTAACAAGGTCACTTGCGGAAGTTTTGTGGAACAATTGGAAGCATGTTGCATTGTAAAAAATGTTAAATTTCCATTGAATATAGCTAATGAGGAGGTAGTATGAATCACAATGAGCATATGGAGCAGGGTATTACGGAAAGTGCTAAAGGCTTTGCCCTAAAGGGTAAACTTGATGCTTCTGTAGCAGAAGAAATGCAGGATAAAGTGGATGTGTCTGATATTGTTGCTAAATATGACAAGGAAGCAACGTACAGACAATTTAAAGGTAAGCTCGAATTATTTATTAAAATCCTCTGTATAGCTTTTTCGGCTTTTCACTTGTACACAGCGGCCTTTGGAGCTTTTGCACCACAAATTCAACGTTCTGTGCACCTTGGTTTTGTGCTTACCCTTGTCTATCTTCTCTATCCGGCTCGCAGTAAGTCTAATTTAAGTGTTCTTGTGTGGTATGATGTCATCTTAGCTATCATGGGAGCAGCAGTATGTGGGTATATTGTCTATAATTATGATACCATAGTACTAGAAGCTGGCCCTCCCACAGATTTAGATTTAATTTTTGGTATTATGACCATCATTTTAGTGCTAGAGGCTACACGACGCATTGTAGGCTTACCCATTGCCTTAGTAGCTTTTATTTTCTTGCTCTATGCACTGTTTGGTAATTATATCCCCGGTATTATGGGACATAAAGGCTTTAGTATTTCTCGTGTTGTGGGACATATGTACCTAACTACCGAAGGGATATTTGGTATGCCGCTCGGTGTTTCGGCCTCCTTTGTGTTTTTATTTGTACTCTTTGGGGCATTTTTGCACAGTACAGGCCTTGGAAAGTTTTTTATCGACTTAGCCCTTGCCGCTGCAGGTAAGTACGTAGGCGGCCCTGCTAAGGTAGCGGTACTTGCAAGTGGTTTTTTTGGCACTATTTCAGGAAGTTCCGTTGCAAATACTGTGTCAACAGGCACATTTACCATCCCCCTCATGCGTAGTGTGGGCTACAGACCGCACTTTGCCGGTGCTGTAGAGGCCGCATCATCTACAGGCGGACAAATTATGCCTCCCATCATGGGTGCTGCTGCCTTCATTATGGCGCAATTTTTAGGTATAAGCTATTTTGAAATTGCCAAAACAGCTATCATCCCAGCTTTGCTTTATTACTTAGCTGTGGGTTTTATGGTGCATATGGAAGCAAAACGTTTGGGGCTAAAAGGTATTCCACAAGAACGTTTACCTGTGACCTTGCATGTTCTGCGTGAAGGTGGCTATTTGCTTATACCCATTTTTGTGCTTATTTATTTGCTTATGCAAGGTTATACGCCGTTAAAATCAGCCTATTACTGTATTTTGACCACAGTAATTATTTCCTTTCTCGCTAATAACTGGAAAACGTATCTCGCTTTCAAAGAACAGCAAGGAAGCATGCCTGTTACTGAACCTGCACCGACAGAGTCAAGTTTAGGCAAGACCATCATAGCCTGCAATGCCATAAACATGAAAGATGTGCTCACCGCTATGGAAAATGGAGCACGTTTGGCTCTTGGCGTGGCGGCGGCCTGTGCGTGTACGGGCATTGTTATTGGCGTGGTGACCTTATCCGGTATGGGGCTAAAGCTGGCGAACGCTATTGTAGAGCTTTCGGGCAATAGCTTCTTTTTAACGCTCTTTTTGACCATGTTAGCGTCCATCGTGCTCGGCATGGGCTTACCCACTACAGCCAAATACATCGTACTTGCTACCATTGCCGCACCTGCCATTAAAAGCTTTGGCGTGCCGGACATTGCAGCACACCTTTTCATCATGTACTTCGGTATATTGGCTGACCTGACTCCTCCTGTGGCGCTTGCAGCCTATGCGGCGGCGGGCATTGCTCAGTCAGAACCCAATAAAACAGGATTTACAGCGGTAAAGCTGGCTTTTGCGGGCTTCCTTATTCCCTATATTTTCTGTTATAATCCTGGGCTATTGATGATTGGTGCCACAGGGCTAGAGGTGACTTTCTATGTGGCAACAGCCGCTGTAGGTATCATGGCGCTGTCCTTTGCCAATGTTGGTTATTGGCTACGCGACCTTTACTTTTGGGAACGTATCCCCTTGGTGGGAGCAGCGATATCGCTTATTATTCCCGGCTACTTGACCGATGGCATCGGCTTTGGAATTATGCTTGGTGTGTATCTGATGCAAAAGTATGTGCCCCAAGGCCCCAAAGGCGTCGGTTTGCAGGAAGAATAGTATAGAGAGGATTTGTTGGGGGGAAACTTTTGTGAACAAAAGTTTCCCCCCAAACCCCCCTTCAAAAAAC
>CAYJHS010000195.1:0-5316 GCA_964369815.1 uncultured Desulfovibrionaceae bacterium | reverse complement strand
CCCCCCCCCCCCCCCCCCCCCCCCCCCCCCCCCCCCCCCCCCCCCCCCACAAGAACACATATTATGCCCAAAGTACAAGCCTAGTGTCAATGGGTGAAACAAGGTCAGAAGAATATGGAACCACGCGTACTCCATAGGAGTAGTGACCATTTTCTTCTACTGTAAATTCACCTACAAAGAGCAAACTGCCATTTTCGAGGCGTTCTTCAAAGGTTAAAGCTGAAACTTGTGGTTTTTCTACAAAGTCATGGTTGTGGGTGCGCCCCACCACAAGTTCCACGCGTAGATCCATGCAGTCCACTTCGCCGGGGTTTACTGTAACCAAGATACGGATTTTTTGCCCCACAAAGAGAGTGTCACCTTGAATACCTTCAAAAATCACCTCATCAATGGTGACACCGGGGAAGGTGTGGGCAATGCTGTGTTTCCACTCAACCATGCGCTTAGTCATGGCAAGATCATTGTTAAAGAGTACCTTTTGTCTGGCTGCTGTGGGCATATAGTAATCTTTAATATAATCGTTGACCATGCGATGCGAACTAAATTCTGGGGTCAAAGTACGCATGGCATTACGTGAATATTCAATCCAGTTATTTGGTAGGTTGTTGTCATCACGGTCAAAGTAGAGCGGGATAACCGAATCTTCTAACATGCAATAGAGCGATTCTGCATCGGCATAATCGGGTGGACTTTCAAGGTCGTTGAGGGTAGTTACTTCTGGGCCAATGGTCCAACCATTTTCTTTATGATAGCCTTCGCACCACCACCCATCTGAAATACTAAGATTCAACCCACCGTTAACCGAGGGCTTCATGCCGCTTGTGCCGCTGGCTTCATTGGGACGGCAAGGAGTGTTTAACCATACATCGCATCCACGAGTCATGAGGCGAGACACGGCAAGGTTGTAATTTTCCATGAAATAGACATGTCCGATGAAACGCTCGTCCATGGTGTAGCGTACAATTTCCTTCATGATATCAATACCGGCTTGGTCCGCTGGGTGCGCTTTACCGGCAAAGATAAAAATAACCGGCCGATTAGCATTTTTAAGGATGCGTCGCAAGCGTTCAGGCTCTGCAAAGAGCAAGTTGGCCCGTTTATAAGGAGCAAAGCGCCGTGCAAAACCAATGACTAAGGCATTGGGATTGGTAAGGCCTTCACGCATGATACGCCTTGATTCTGTGGGCACATCTAGGGTTTTGAAAAAGTTTGTTAAACCTTGATCTACGGCACGCAATAATTTTTCTTTTTCTGCTAAGCGGATATGCCAAATTTTTTCTGCAGGAATGTGGTTAATTCTATTCCACAATTCCTCGGTGGCGGGAATATCTGCCCAGTCACGCTCAAGGGTTTTGTCTAAAAGCTCTCGCATGGTAGGGGAAACATAGGACGCCACGTGTACCCCATTGGTAACAGAACCGATGGGCACTTCTGCGGGAGAGTAACCCTTCCAAGCTGAAGCCCACATGTGGCGAGAAACTTCGCCGTGTAAGCGGCTGACACCATTGGCTTTTAGTGAGTATTTCATGGCCAATACAGTCATTTCAAACATATTGTGGTTGGTTCCAATGATAGGCCCCATATTGAGGAAATCTTGCATGTATAAACCAATGCTTTTAGCATAGTCGGTGAAGTAACGCTCCATAAGTTCAGGGGCAAAACGCTCATAACCGGCATCTACTGGAGTATGGGTAGTAAACACGCATGAACCACTCACCGCTTCGCATGCTACAGGAAAGCTTAGTCCTTGCTGCATAAACTCTCTAATGCGCTCAAGAATAAGGAAGGCAGAATGCCCTTCATTCATATGAAATACTGAGGGCTGAATGCCCAGTTGGTGCAAGAGACGCACCCCACCCATGCCGAGCAATATTTCTTGGCGCAAACGGCAATCTCGATCCCCCACGTATAAACGTGCTGTAGTGCTACGGTCGTCGGCCGTGTTGGAGGGGACGTCTGTATCAAGCAAGTAGAGCTTAATGCGCCCTACGCGCACTAGCCACACTTGTGCATAGAGTTTGCGCCCAGGTAAATCGATAGAAATTTCCATGGGTTCATTATCTTGCTTGAGAACACGCTCCACAGCCATGGAGGAAAAATCATTATCTGTATAGACGGCAAGCTGCCCACCTTCAGGAGTGATTTTTTGTCTGAAATATCCATTTCTGTATAAAAGCCCGATAGCAACCAAGGGTATATTTAAATCACTGGCAGATTTTAAATGGTCGCCTGAAAGTACGCCTAAGCCGCCTGAATAAATAGGTAAGCTTTCGTTAATGCCGTATTCAGTAGAAAAATACGCCACTGGGTGGTCTTTATTAAGGTTTTCATCAATGGCTCTTGTGGGTTGCCCCATGTAATGGTCAAAAACTTCTAGCAAATGATCCATTTTTTTAAGGTATACTTCATTGGTGCTAAGCTCTAAAAGACGCTCACGAGAGACCGACGTCAGCAGTGCTACAGGGTTATGCTCACAATTTTCCCAAAGCACAGGGTCAATGGTTGAGAATATATCCCAACCGTCTGCTTGCCAGCACCACCAAAGGTTTTGTGAAAGCTCCCGCAGACGTTTTAAGCGTGGTGGTAGGGAAGACACAGAAATAAAAGAGCGTAACACCGGCGTAACCGAAGAAGTGGCTTTGAAACTGCGCTTAATGTGACCAGAAAACATGTGTGCGTTATCGTCACGCTCGGCTACTTTTTCAAGGGCATGGGTGTAGGCTTCTTGATAGTAAGGGAAGAATTTTTGCCAAGTAAAGTAATTGGAGAGATTACGCGCATCTTTACGGGATTGTTCTAACTCTGTGCTTGGCAAGCAAATGGCGTGCAGCGTTGTGTCCCGTAAGTCTTGGAGCACTTGCTTACGTGTTCTGTGCTTGCGAGGTACCACATACACACCACCAGAAATACTCTCTTGGTTTTGAATTTGTTTTGTCCATAGGCCAAAACCGGAAAGATCTGTGGTCACCGTCGGTACTGACCATGCAGCACTTTCTTGAGGGGTGTAGCCCCAAGGTTCGTACCATGAGGGGAACATACCAAGGTCGCAAGCCGCTAAAGCTTGCTCGTAAGTAAGGTTGATAAAACCATCATGCCCGTTGAGCTGTGCAGGGTTAAAAATCACCTGTACATTATTTTCAGCGCTATTGGTAAGACCAAGACGCAGGCAGTTATTAATGATAGGATCGTTGAGACTGTCGTAAATATTATGAGAGGTAATCCAGTGCTCGTTGCGTGGAGGTTTTTTACTACTATCACCACCTACAGCGTCGGGATTCACGCCGGTATGGCCGCCCATGACGCAGAACAATGCTACCACATGGTTCTTGGTGCCTCTTAGGGCTTCATTCATGCCCGCAAGAGCCTCAAGGAAGACATCGAGCCCCTTATTGTGGAATTCATAACGGCCTGATACCATAATGAAGCGTGTATTTTCTGGTAGCTCGCGCCGCAAAAGCTTTTGTACTGCATCAATAATTTGCTTGCGATAGGTAAGTGCTTCGCTATTATCAGCGGTATAGTCTGGAATGACACGCATATCAAGACCATTGAGGGTAACCACATCCGGCGGTCTACCAAGAAATACAGCGGCTTCGACGGCGGTAATTTGGCTTACCGTGGTAAAGCAATCGGCTTCTCTGGCTGCTACACGCTCCATGGAGCATTTGGCGGTAATATTATGATTAGCGGCCTCACGACGGGGGTTAATTTGATGCATTTGGTTATAAATATCACGCCCAGTGCCGGCAAGTGCACGTCCAAGCATGGTGGCATGGGTGGTGAACACGGTGCCAATATCGGGAGTGAGGTGCTTTACAGCAAGTAGGCCGGCGCCGCACATCCACTCATGGAAAAGAGCTACAGCTTTTTGCCCTGTGGGTTGCACGGTGGCTTCAAAAATAGCCGCAATAATTTCACCGCAGACGGTACTAAACATGACAGGCTCGGTATAGTCATAGCCGCCGGTCATGGAGTCCACACCATAGCGTGTCCAAAGTTCATAGAGGACTTGGTTTGAGTTTAAGCGATCCTTAAAATTCACTAAGATGGTCTTGGGGCGTCCCGGAATATTCCAGCGCCCAAAGCGGCATTGATAGTTTTTTATGGCAAGAGTTGTGCGAATGGGCTCCCAGTCGGGCTCGTCAGTTTCTTCAAACTCTGCATTGTTCCCAAGGTCTGGGCCAAACATATAGTAGCGATCTTCAAAAAACTCTACGGCTTGCAAGGCTTTACTGCTCACAACAGTGTAGATACCACCTACTTTGTTGCACACTTCCCAGCTGACTTCAAAAGCCGTAGATTGGTCTAAACGTATCTGCATAATCCACCTCGAAATTGTACTCTCCCATGCTTTGAAGTGCATGGGATGAAAAGTTTTTATATGGCGTAAGGTAGAGTTACCGTCGCCTTTTGCCTTTAACGCTTTCTTCAGTGATCCGCTGTGTTTTTTTAATTGTTTTCTAAAGTTTGTTCAAAATCCGCCAGTACATTCATGTAGTTGATATACGCATCATATGGAGAACCATAAGGATTAAAATATTTATGAACGTCCCCGTCGGAAAACCACTTAGTACACATATAATAAAAATGGTCAGAAGTTTGTAAACGCCGCCACGTCTTGAGTAAGGCGGGGTCATTCTTGCTTAGTACACTTTTTTCCAAACGATATACTGCTTCAATGGCGTCATGCTGCATCTGATTGCCTAGCCATGCAGTGAGATCTCTTTCCACATCGGCCCAAGAAATTTCGTTGGGAATGTCTAAACGTGCCATTGGCGCAATGTTTTGTGCCGCTTCCGAACGAGTGATAAAACTAAAATTCGGGGTAGCCAAAATGTGCGTGGGCAACGCTTTCATGAATTAAAAAATACCTGTCTCTGCCCATTGGTGCTCACAAAAGGTTTCGTAATCCATAAATAAATTGATAATTTCACCCTTTAAGCCTGCAGTATGTACCCAAGAAGCAAACTTTTCTGCCGTTAAGGGGAATTCAGGCCAACCACGGTTAGAAAAACGGAAGGCTATGTCGTCAGAAAGACTATAGTTTTTTAATAATAGTTTCATGGAAAGACAACTTGCCGGCTGATATACCATGTTGGGACTACGCCAGCCAAGTACATGGTCGGCTCCTTCGGCTAAGATGGCTTTATATCCTAAATCTTCAATAATTTTTGCAATGCGATTACTGTAAATAAGCACAGTATTACGAAAAATTTGTCGACGCACTTGAAAATAAAGCTCGAGCAAGTCAGAGTGAATCTGAATCTGCTGATTGAACACTTTTTCCGAGTATAAGACAGAGAGGGAGTGTGCATA
>CAYJHS010000194.1:0-5359 GCA_964369815.1 uncultured Desulfovibrionaceae bacterium | reverse complement strand
GGGGGAGTTTGAGAGGGGAAGGGGAAGCTTTTGGGCTTTGGCAAAAGTTCCCCTTTCCCCCTCAAAAAAATATAAAAATAAAAAATGAGAATACTATGAGTGATTTTCCTGACCACAATAGGAAGCCTTTTACGCCGAAGAACGCGGAGCAGGCAGAGAATTTGATGTTAAAGCACATCCCGCCGCACAGCGTGGCAGCGGAGCAGGCTGTGCTTGCGGGTATATTTTACTCCCAGAACACCTTAAATATTATTGTGGATACTTTGCAGAAGGAAGATTTTTACATGCCAGCACATCAAATGATATTTGGTGCTATGTTGCATTTGTATCATACTTCTCGGCCTATTGATTTGGTGACGTGTTCGGAATATTTGAAGGATCAAAATCAGTTAGAGGCTGTGGGTGGTGCGCCTTACTTGGCAGAGTTAATGCAAGCTGTTGTGGCGGGTGCCAATGCCCCGCACTATGCGCATATTGTGCGGGATAAGTCTTTGCAACGTAAACTTATTGAGACTTGCTCGGGTATTATTGGCAATTGTTATGACAGCGCACAGGACGTTAAGGATTTGTTGGACAGCTCCCAGCAGGCGGTTTTTGCAGTGGCACAGCGCTCGGCCAATAAGGAGTTCTCCTCCACCAAGGATCTTATTGATAATGTATTCCAAAAGCTTGCGGATCTTGCTGATAGTAATGAACAAGTGACAGGAGTCACTACGGGTTTTACCCCTCTTGACCGCATGACGGCTGGCTTACAGCCTTCTGACCTCATTATTGTGGCGGCACGTCCTTCTATGGGGAAGACGGCCTTTGCCATGTGCCTTGCTTTGAATGCTGCCATTAAAAAAAATGTGCCTGTGGCGGTGTTTTCTTTAGAAATGAGCAAGGAGCAGCTCTTACAGCGTATGCTGGCTGTACATGCCAAGGTTGACGTTTCGCTCTTGCGTCAGCCGGGTCGCCTAAAGGATGAAGATTGGTCACAACTATACAACGCAGCTGACGCTCTTAGTGAAGCCCCTATTTATATTGATGATACACCATCTTTGAGCACCTTAGAGTTGCGTGCTCGTACACGGCGCCTTATGACAGAGCATGGCGTAGGTATGGTCATTGTGGACTACTTACAACTCATGCGTGCCGGACGACGTATTGATTCACGTGAGTTAGAAATTTCTGAAATTTCACGGTCGCTTAAGGCTCTTGCTAAAGAATTAAATGTTCCTGTGGTGGCCTTGTCACAGCTTAACCGTAAAGTAGAAGAGCGCTCTGACAAACGCCCTATGCTTTCAGACTTGCGTGAATCCGGCGCTATTGAGCAAGATGCTGACGTTATTATGTTTGTTTATCGTGAAGATGTATATAAATTCACCAAGCCTTCCGACAGACCACCACAAGGCCCTGCAGAAATTATTATTGGCAAACAGCGTAACGGCCCTGTAGGTGCGGCGAACCTGCTCTATATTTCTCGCTATACAGCTTTTGTTGACATGGCGCCGGATTATGCGGCTACGCCGTCAGAGAATATGTAGCATTTTAAGTTTTTGGGGGAGGGGAAAACCTTTTTAGCGCTAGCAAAAATCCCCCTTCCCCCACCAATAAAGCCCCTTGCCCCTTATGCAGTAATCCTTTAGACTCTTCCCATGCAAGACGTACACTGTACACGTTGCGGCCAATGTTGTCGCAAGGGCGGCCCTCTTTTACACAGAGAGGATGTTTACCTTTTAGATGAGGGACACCTTAACTTTGCCCAACTTGTCACTTTACGAGTGGGCGAGCTCATCCATGACCCCATCGCCCAGAAGCTTCAGCCACTTGAGCACGAAGTCATTAAAATTGCAGGCACAAATGCTCCGCAATATCCGTGGCATTGCGTGCTACACAACGCCGAAGGTTGCGGATTGCACCCTTTGCGTCCTGCGCAATGCCGTGCACTTTTTTGTGCTCAACCTGAAGAGCTACAACATATGTATACCGAAGGACGCCTCACTCGCCAAGATATTTTCACCTCCTCTCCTGCGACAGACGGCTGGCTAGCTTTAACTCAAGCCTATGAAGAAGAGTGCGCCTTGTCCCCCCTTATTTCATTGGTAGAAACGGTTTTTTTGCGTTCTGAACTTGATATGGAAATCATGGACAATGCGTATATCGTAGAAGCCGCTGAAGAGAAAATATTGCAATGCATACGCTATGACTTAGCCTTTCGAGACTTATGTGTGCAAAAAGCCGGTATAAAACCAGAAATTTTATCTTGCCTTTTGGGGCGTCCTGTGCATATTTTCCTTCGTTCACTAGGCGTTACTGTTCACAGTGACAAGCAGGGAGAGCTCACACTCCTCGCCGCTAAAAAAGGGATTTACTTTAGCATTTTGCAAGAACACAAAAATATATAACAGGTTTTATCGTGCCAACACTCCCCCCCCCTCCTCTTAAAATTAAAGCCGACGAACCTTGGCTTGCGCCGCTGGCCGGCTATTCTGACTTACCTTTTCGCTTGTTATGTCGAGAATTTGGAGCACATGTGGCTTGCACAGAAATGGTCAGTGCTAAGGGACTCGTATATAAAAGCAACGGAACACAAGACTTGCTAAATAGCACTCCTGAAGATAGCGAGCATCATCCCTTAATAGTTCAACTTTTTGGCAGCGAAGCGGACTTTATGCAACAAGCCCTAGAGGAGTTGCTAAGTCAAGGCTTTAGCTATTTTGATTTAAACATGGGATGCTCAGTACCCAAGGTAAATCGCACCGGTGCCGGTTCTGCCATGCTTAAAGATATTGACAATGCTCTCATGGTGGCTAAATCCATGATAGACCTTGTGGGTAAAAATAACATGGGTTTTAAAATACGCCTTGGCTGGACAGATGATAGCCATGTGTGGCAAGAACTCTGTCAAGGACTTGAAAGCCTTGGTGCCGGTTGGATAACCTTGCACCCCCGCACAGCAAAGCAAGGCTTTCGGGGCGAAGCTGCTTGGGAATACTTGGCTAAGCTTAAGTCCTTGGTACGTGTGCCTATTATCGCCAGCGGAGATTTGTTTACTGCCAAGGACGGAGTGAGCTGCATACAACAAACCGGCGTAGATGCGGTCATGTATGCCAGAGGAGCCATGCAAAACCCTGCCATCTTTGAAGAACATAAAGACCTTTGGCAAGGCAAAGCAGAAGAAACACCAAGCCCCACGAAACTTATGCACCTCATTCGCCGACATATGGCCTTAGCGCACATGTACATCTCAGAACGTGTGGCACTATTGAAAATGCGAACCTTCGTGCCTCGCTATGTGCATCACTTTCCAGGAGTGAAGCGCCTACGACAAGAGATGACCCACTGCAAAAACTTTGAAGATTTAGATCGTTTACTTACAAATTTTTTTGACTACACTCATTAAATTACAATTTGAGGATAAAAATGAAGGTTATTCGTGCAAAAACAGCAGGCTTTTGTATGGGCGTTTCCCTCGCTCTGCAAAAACTTGATAAAAGCTTACAAAACACACCACAAGAGGATGGACGCATATGTACCCTTGGCCCCATTATTCATAATCCTCAAGTGCTTGAAGAATATAAAAATAAAGGCGTGGAGTGTCTTAAAAGCGCTAGTGAGGCGCAAAACCATGACAATGTTGTGGTGCGTGCCCACGGTATTACCAAGGAAGAAGAAAGCTTACTTATGCAAAAGGCAGCGCATATAATTGATGCCACCTGCCCCAAAGTAAAAAAAGCACAGCTTTCTATTGCCGAGCACACGCAAGGAGGACGTACCTTACTTCTTTTTGGAGAAGAAAACCACCCCGAAGTTCGCGGCCTTGTATCCTATGCAGCACACGGAGCCTATATTTTTGACTCTATGGAAAAACTCCAAATATTAGCCCTTGCTCCCGCAGGGGATTATGTGCTAGCTTCTCAGACAACGCAAGATGGTAAAATTTTTCGTGAAATAGAAGACTATCTCTGCAATCTTTATACTGACATCCCCGTTTTAGCTACCATTTGCCACGCAACACACGAGCGCCAAGAAGAAATAAAACGCATTGCGCGCAGTGTAGATGCTGTAGTAGTGGTGGGCGGTAAAGAAAGCGGCAACACCTGCCGATTAGCTGATGTAGCCGCCGCTGAAGGCGCTCCCACATGGCATGTGGAGACGGTAGATGAGCTCAAAAAAGAAAATTTTTCACTTTTTTCACAAATAGGCCTAACGGGTGGCGCATCTACGCCGAAAAGACTTATTGATGCTGTTGAATTTTTTTTGGAAGAAATTTAAACGACAGCAGACTTGCTTTATAACAATAAATAATATCTCTTGAGTCATAAGGGAGAGCGTATGGCACAAACCAATATTCTTCTCGAAGCCGGAACCAATGAACTAGAAATAGTTGAATTTTTTGTGGATGAAAAAAACTTTGCGGAAGACGGCGGGCTCTTACCTGAGGGTTATAGAGGGTATTACGGCGTTAACGTAGCTAAGGTACTCGAAATTATACGTATGCCAAAGGTAACAGAACTTCCCGAGGTACAGCACCCTTGCGTACTTGGCGCCTTTAATTTGCGTTCGCAAATTATTCCACTCGTAGATCTCGCCATGTGGCTTGGCAAAGAACACGTTGACAATCAGGAAGAACCCAAAACTATTGTTACAGAATTCAATAGCGTCACCACTGCCTTTATGGTGTCCGGCGTGAACAGAATTCACCGTATTTCCTGGGAAGAAGTAGAAGCACCAAGCCCCTATGTATCTAAAATTTCACAAAATACCGTCATCGGCGTAGTCCGCCTTGAAGGACGTATTGTCTTTTTACTCGACTTAGAAAAAATTGTTGCCAGCCTTAACCCTGCACTTGGTTTATTCCTAAGCGAAATTGGCGACGAGTGGGACTTAAGCCAACGCCGCCGCGCTCTTGTAGCAGACGACTCTGCCCTCATCCGTGAAATGCTCCGTGACCTACTGGAAAAAGCCAACTTTGATGTTACCGTGTGCAACCACGGCGCAGAAGCTTGGGATCGCTTAAGAGCCTTCAAAAAAGCTGCCGAAGACGAAGGCCGACCATTAACAGACTATGTGCAAGTGGTAGTCTCTGACATTGAAATGCCAATGATGGACGGTCATAACCTGTGTAAACAAATTAAAGAAGACCCTGTCTTAAAAGCACTCCCCGTACTCCTCTTCTCCTCCCTAATTACCGATAAATTACGGCATAAGGGCGAAGCAGTAGGCGCCGATGACCAGATTTCTAAGCCAGAAGTAACACACCTTGCTACCCGTGCCCTGACCCTCATTCACCAACGTGAAGAAGCAGAGTTGCTCAGTAAATAATTACTTATCATATCTTTCTTTGGGGGAAACTTTTTTGAAAAAAAGTTTCCCC
>CAYJHS010000193.1:0-5362 GCA_964369815.1 uncultured Desulfovibrionaceae bacterium | reverse complement strand
ATAGGATTATCTTCCACCAAAAGAATATGTGCAGTCCGCCCTACACCTTGTTGTTCACTTGAGGTTTTAGCGGTATTTTCTTGATATGCTAAAAGGGTATCCGCCGGTAATGAGCTCGTATAAAGGGCGGCTTTTTTTTCTGGGAAAAGAGCGGCGGCGGCATCGGGCAACTCGGACACTCGCTCTTCTAAACCTTCAAGCCCTCCATCGATAAAGGTAGCCTTTTCCACCACCGAAGCTTGTGAAGCATGCTCAAAAATAGCTGTAAAAAAGAATGTTGACCCCTTTCCTTCTTCACTTTCCACCCACAGGTCTCCCTGCATAAGCCGAGCGATACGACGTGCAATGACAAGACCAAGCCCAGTGCCACCGTACTTGCGAGTAAATGAGGTATCTGCTTGCATGAAAGCAGAAAAAAGGCGTGAACACTGTGCTTGACTCATGCCAATACCACTATCTTTCACAGAAAACACATAGCGCACTTGTGTGCCCTCATCAGTGCCCACCATAGATACTGTGATACTTCCTTCGTCTGTAAACTTAATTGCATTCCCCACAAGATTAAAAAATATTTGTTTTATACGTAGAGGGTCGCCCAGCAACACTTGCGATAGTTCATTGCAATTTATGAACTCTAAGTGCAAATTTTTTGCTTGCGCTTGAGGGGTGAAGAGAAGCTTGATTTCACTACAAATTTCTTGAATGGTAAAGGGAATGCTTTCCATTTCCAGCTTACCGGCGTCAATTTTTGAGAAGTCTAAAATATCGTTAATAATACGTAATAAGTTACTCGCAGAGAAAATAGTCTTTTCAACATAGTCTTTTTGCGCCTCAGAAAGAGCGGTATTACTCAGCAAGTGAAGCAGACCAAGCACACCATTTAAAGGAGTGCGAATTTCGTGACTCATATTTGCCAAAAATTCACTTTTAGCTTTGGCGCTTTGTTCAGCCACATCACGAGCAGTGCGTAAACTTTCTTCTACGGTACGAATTTCGGCAAGCATAGCCTTAAGCTCTCGCAAGTCGCGTAAAAACGAAATAACCCTTTCTTCTCCATGCAAAGTGGTCTTCTTAAAGGTCACTTCCACAGGCACCACTTCACCCTGCTTGTTCATAAAGACGATTTCTTCTGAAACTTCCCCCACAACAAATGCTTCATGTAAGCGTTGTGTGGCAAGGGCTACGGTATCAGTACCGTCAGGCTGTGTGGCAGGAATGACAAGCGAACGGTTTTTTAAATATTCTTCTTTCTCACTAAAGCCTAATAATTTCACTACACTATCATTACAATCAAGAAGGTTGCTATCCTTATCCCAAACGTTAATCCCCAAGGGACTTATATTTAAAATAGTCTGGACTCGTGCTTCATTATCTTTTAAATCATTAAGAACTCTTGTTATTTCGCGCAAATCACGACAATAAGCAATAACCACATTTTCATCACGCATAACAAGACGAATGTATGTTATTTCAAGAGGTAACAACTCCCCAGATTTATCCACTCCGTACACCGTATCATAATGGAAATATCCTGTCTCAAAGGCTCTTGTCATGCCTTTATGAAGCAATTCAAAGGTAGAAACACCATCAGGCTGCACCTTGGGAATGGTATTTTCATATTGTTCTAAAAATTCTTCTTTATCAAGATAACCAAACATTTTGACACTTTGCATATTACAATCGCGTATCTTTAGGCTATCATCCCATACATTAATGGCCATGGGTGTCACGTCTAAAATAGCACGCATACGTTCTTCAAGGTGGGAAACATTGCGAATATTTTCTGTGGCTGCTGATATATCGTAAGTATAACCAAGTATATACTCTTCACCCTCTATGGTGACTTTACAAAGCGTCTCTTCAGAGGGAAAACTACGCCCCGTGCTGTCAAGGTTAATCCACTGAAAAGAAAATTTCCCTTTATTAAAAGCTTCTTGTAAATATTGTGGGCGCAATTCTTCCGAAAAACCATCGGGCTGATACGCAGGAAAAAACTTAGTCAAATTTTCTTTATAGGCTGCCTTGGTGGGTACATTGAAAAGCTCTAAGGCCGCCGAACTACAATCAAGCAGTTGAAACTCACGAGACCAAAGGTGTAAAACCAAGGGCATAGCTCCAAAAAGAGATTGAAGTAAGCCTTCTTTATTTTGAGGCTGGCTCTTTTCTGCACAAACTTTCTCAATGGGCTTAACGTAACACATAAAATATTCGTTTCCGTCATTTTGAACGTGCTGAAAAACCATATTTGCAGAAGTAAAGTCTTGCAAAGTACCTTTGAAAGTAAAAGGACATTCATACTGCATATTGTTTTTGGCAAGGAGTAAAGCCGCCTGAAGTAAGGCTTCAGATTTTTGCCCTCCCGCCTGGAGTTCCGGAAAAATATCAGCGATTCCCAAGGTCTCAAGCGAGGCCTTTTTCGCGGCAAACAATGTACCAAAAGCCTTGTTATAGTAAAGAATTTGCAATTCGTGCGAAAGACACATTAAGGGAAAGGGCATAGTCTCAAAAAGAGCTGGAGAAATATGTGTAAAAAAGGAAGAATTCTGGTTAGAAGCTTTAGGCATACTCACTCCTCACGTCGTAAGTAAAAAATTGACTTATCACTAATAGTGCATTTAAATCCATTTCACAAACTTATTACCCGAACCGCAAATCTACAAAAATTTTGTATCATAGTCAATAAATGAAAAAAACACCTCGTAGAGGAAAAAACTAGACAAGCAGCCATAAGTTGCTTATTATTTAAGGATGCACGAAATGGCCATAGCAGAAAATATTTTACACATTGTAACACAAGAGCTTGAAAAGCACCAATGCAACAAGCTTCTTATGGTGCGTGTGCGTTATGGCGCCCTCTCTCAAGTGGTGGCAGACTCCTTACAATTTTGCTTTGAAGCATTGCTTAAGGACAGCCCCTATGAGGGCGCTCGCCTTGAGCTTGAAGAAGTCCCTTTAATACTGCGCTGTGGTTCTTGCGAGCAAGAGTTCACTCCAGAATATGGTGAAGTATTTGAACCGTGTACCCACTGCAACGCCAATTTAGGACATGAAGTTGTACAAGGCAAAGAACTCTACATACAGCACATTGATGCAGAATAACACCCTGTTCTCATTCATTTACCTATTCAATACGAGGATATATTATGGAAATTCCAGTGGTTCGCAATGTTCTTGAGGCCAATGAAAAAGTTGCTGACAGCTTACGTGAGCTTTTTGCCGAGCACAAAATACTTGTATTAAATCTTATCAGCTCTCCAGGCGCAGGAAAAACTTCTCTTTTAGAGCGCACCCTTACTGACTTACGCAGCTCTTTACGCATGGCAGTTATTGAAGGAGATTTACAAACTGACAACGACGCCCGCCGTGTGGCAGCCACTGGCGCTAAAGCCGTACAAATTAATACGGAAGGCGGGTGCCACCTTAGCGGAAGTATGATTCAAGAAGCCTTAAAATCTTTGGATTTGCGTGAAATAGACATATTATTTATCGAAAATGTCGGAAACTTAGTGTGCCCTGTGGAGTTTGACTGCGGCGAAGATGCTAAGATTGCCTTGCTCAGCGTTACTGAAGGTGACGACAAGCCCGAAAAATACCCCCTGCTCTTTAACCTAGCTTCTGCCATGATTTTGAATAAAGTAGACTTACTACCTTACGTAGACTTTGACGTACAAAGAGCCAAGGATTTTTCTACAAAACTGAATAAAAACTTGCCCATATTTGAGCTTTCTTGTCGCACCCAAGAAGGGCTTGACGCTTGGTATCAGTGGCTAAAAGACTCTCTTGCAAAAAAAAGAAGCTAAAAATCATAGCTTTGTATTTTTACGCATGGGAATACATAAAAAAGTATTCCCATGCGACATACCCTAAACGGATTACCCATACTGACCTTACGCAATTCATGCTATCTATATCATATTTAAAATAATTGCTGTGCACAAAGGACACATTATGAAAAAGACAGCACAAAACCTCTTCTATGAGGGATTATTACTGCCCATCCTTGGCCTTGTGTTACTGATACACACATCTTCCTTAGCCATAGCTAACAATGATGATTTTGATGCGCTTATTCGCAAAGCAGAGCAGCACCGTATTGCCATTGCCAACACCATGGAAGAAAGTACCGTTATCATTTTTTATCGCAAAGATGATGGATGGAGTGTTGGTACAGGCTTTGTGGTAGCAGATGGCTATGTATTCACTAATGGGCACGTCGTTGAGGGTGGGGATAACTTCTATATTGCTGGAAAGACTTTTTCGCCTGTACAAGCAAAACTGATTAAAATGATTAATGATGACCAAGAAGACTATGCGGTACTGCGCTTTTCTCCCCCAGTGAAACTCCCCATATTAAGCTTCACCTATAAAGTCCACAGGACAGATAGGGTTAGTGCTTGGGGCTTTCCCTATGCTTACACCCAGTTTGACAGACATACCGACCCCTTGCTTGATGGCAATAGCGACACAGTGCCTCCTGTCATTTCTACCGAGGGTGTTGTTAATGCAATTATCAATACTGGCTCCAAAGAAGAAAACATTCTGCACTCCGCAAATATTGCCAGTGGCAACAGTGGAGGGCCGCTTATTAACAGCCGTGGGCAAGTGGTGGGTGTGAACACTTGGGGCTCTAAGGAGGAGGGCGAAGGTTCTCATGTCACCGCTGCCATAACTGCCAAACACGTTGTTGCCTTTATACGTTCTGTGGGTGTGGAACCGCAAGTTGTGGATGCAGGACAAACATATGAACCCCGCTACACCACAGCTGAAGCACAACCCGCACCTCAAAACACTAGATTCCAACTACCCAACATAAATCCACCTCCTTCTGGCAATGATCTCACCGGCGACGCTAAGAAGCTTTATCCGAATGCCTTAGAGGGAGATATGCACGCCCAAGCCTTTGTCGGTCTGGCTTATTGGGAAGGAGAACTTGCCCCGGAAAACATTAACAAGGCTGTGTATTGGTTAAAAAAAGCTGTAGAACAAGAGGAAAATACCGCCAAGGCAGTACTGGGCATAATCTACATTACCAACCCAGACTTTAAAAATGTTCAAGAGGGTGTGCGACTTCTCAAACAATCTGCCCAAAAAGATAATGATAGTGCGGCTATTTTAGCAACACTGCTCTATTTTGGAGAAGCACTGGGCATTAATAGAGACGTAGAAGGCGCCCTTGAGGCAGCACAAAAGGGTGCAAAAGCCAACGATATGGATTCCATAGCTCTTCTTTCCCTTATGTACTATACTGGTGATGGCGTGGAAGCAGACAACAAGCGAGCCCTTGAATTGGCACAAAAGGCTGAAAAAAACGACAATGCTCTGGCCTATGCGGTCTTAAGTTGGATGTATGCTTATGGAGATG
>CAYJHS010000192.1:0-5364 GCA_964369815.1 uncultured Desulfovibrionaceae bacterium | reverse complement strand
TGTTCAATATTGCCCTTCGCCACAGCTAAGTGGCAAAAACGTTTGTCATAGGCATCTAAAATATACCTTGGCGGAAAATTTCTATCGGTCATAGTGACTGTTTTGCCCACAGCTTTAATGAGACTCTTGTATTTTTTTTCGCTTTCCTTATCATAAGGGGTAAAACGCAAAACCCCTTGCTCCTTTTCACGAGCTTTACGACGCTTGGCATGCTCTTCTTGGTCAAGATGCAACCATACCTTCGCAAGAGCATAACCATTATTAGCCAAGTTTTGCTCAAATTTTACGCAACTACTCATGGTTTGAAAAAATTCTGCTTCATTAATTTTACCATAAGAAGCTTTGCGAATGGTTTTATCATACCAACCACCAAAAAAGATACCAAACTCACCATAGGCTGGAAGTTTAAGCCAATATTTCCAGGCAGCAGGACGCAGGCGTTCTGATTCATAGGCCTTCCAAAAAGTATGATTACTCAATTTTTTCCCGTCAATCCAAGAGGATAAAGTATTGACTAAGGATCCACGCCCAGAACCATCTACACCTAAAATAGTCAATAAAACTGCAATCTTGTATTCTTCACACTGTTTTTGCAATTGAAAAAGTTTAGTGCGTAATTCGCTTTCAACTTTTTTGAACTCTTCTCGGGAGCATTTTTGGCCTAAAATCATAGAATCAAACATGGAAAACTCCTTAAAAATTACGAAGGTTATGCAAGAAATTAAGTGAACACTTCATGCTATATGTACGCTTAATAATAGTCAAGAAAAGAAAAAAATGATAGTATGGCGAAATACGCAAAAAAAAGAGAGTCCTGTCAAACAAGACTCTCTTAAGAATACATTTATATGTAAAAACTACATGGTAGAACCAGAAGCTGCACGTTGCATCTTCACTTCTACTTTTTCAGTCAGACCTTCATAGTATCTACGCAAAATCACGAGGCACTCATCACGGCCAAAGTGATCTGGGATTTCAGCACCTTCGGAAAGCATCTTACGAAGCTTGGTACCGGAAAGGATAACACGGTCGTCCTTACCATGAGGGCAAGTACGCATGGAAGCCATGCCGTCGCACTTTTTGCAGTAGAATGTCCAGTCAATATTCAAGTTCATGCACTGGAGGTTCTTTTGTGGATCGTCAGACTTAGGCAACTTCAAGAAGATGTCTTGAGCTTCAAACATGCCATAGAAGTCACCAACACCAGCATGGTCACGACCAACAAGCAAGTTGTTGATACCATAGTTTTGGCGGAAAGTAGCGTGCAAGAGAGCTTCACGTGGGCCGGCATAACGCATATCTAATGGATAACCAGCTTGGATAACGTGATCTTTTACAAAGTAGTGTTCTACCAAGGTGTCGATGCACTCTACACGAACTTCGGCAGGAATGTCGCCGGGTTTCAAGGAGCCTACAAGGGAGTGGATAACTACGCCGTCACAAATTTCTACGCCGATTTTGGCAAGATATTCGTGGGAGCGGTGCATGGGGTTACGCAATTGTAAAGCAGCAACCTTGCCCCACTTGCGCTCGTCCATTTTGGCACGCAATTCTGCTGGGGTCAAATATACGCCAGGGAATTTTTCAGGGAAGTCGCCTTGGGATAAAACTTTTACCTTACCAGCAACATTGAATTCCTTTTGTTCCATAACCATTTTTACGCCTGGGTGATCTTCTAAAGCAACATCCCAAAACTTTTCGGAGTCAGGGCCTTCACCTTTAAAGATAAGCTCGCATTCCCACTTTTTGTCGGCATCGGTCATTTCATATAATTCTTCCACTGCCATGGTAGCCATAACTTCACCATTGCGTACAAGAGCAATTTCATCACCGGCTTTAATGGCGCTTGCATCATCTTTAGAAATATCTAAAGTTACAGGCACTGGCCAAAAACAACCAGAGGCTAAAGTCATGTTTTCACAAACGCTCTTCCAATCGGCTTTATTCATAAAACCATCAAGAGGAGAAAACCCACCAATGCCCATCATAATAAGGTCGCCCTTAGCACGGGAAGAAATTTCAATTTGCTTCAAACCTGCAGCTTTTGACTTTTCTGCCTCAAGTGCAGCACCTTCAAGCAAACAACATACAAGACCATTCGGGCCATGTGGGGGAACCAATCTACTCATCGTAAAAAACCTCCAAAGTTTTTGTGTGTTTATGCACAGTGAATATGTTCTTTCAGGGAAAGAAGGCAACTTTCACCAAGCTTTCGTTCATTTTGTGAAAATTTTAACAAAATGTCAATACCTTTTAACGTAAACTTTTCTACCTAAAATCATTAGTAAAAAATAAGAAGATAAGTTTAACATCAAAAAAAACAAACTCAATCCACTAAGGCAGTATTCTTTTAACACAACAAGAGAAGATACACAAGTTAACTTTTAAGACTTACACGACCAAAGTAAAAAAAACAAAAACCCCTTGTGTATAGAGACATACATAAGGGGTTTGCATTTATTATATATGGAAAGCTAGGTCATGCATCCATAGCAGACGGCTCAAAAAGTGCCGAGTGCGAGGAGGTTAAACAACTCAAAGTGCGATGTGCATATAGACATACATGAACATTTTGATTGTTTAACTGACGAAGCAGGCGGTATTTTTTCAACCGTCTGCTAGTACATGCCGCCCATGCCGCCCATACCACCCATGCCGCCCATATCAGGCATAGCAGGCATATCTTTCTTGGGCTCAGGCTTATCAGCAATGGCGCATTCTGTGGTCAAGAGCAAGGAAGCTACAGAAGCGGCATTTTGCAATGCAGTACGGGAAACCTTTTTAGGATCAACTACACCGGCTTTGATGAGGTCTTCAAACTCACCAGTAGCAGCGTTGAAGCCAAAACCGTCTTTGCCTTCGCGGATTTTTTCCACAATGATAGAACCTTCAAAACCAGCATTGTGTGCGATTTGACGTACAGGCTCTTCAATGGCACGACGGATAATATTGATACCGGCAAGTTCGTCGTCATCGGCAGGCTTAATATCGTTAAGCACTTTAGATACACGGATAAGAGCGGTACCACCGCCAGGAACGATGCCTTCTTCAACTGCTGCACGGGTAGCGTTAAGGGCGTCTTCCACACGGTCTTTCTTTTCTTTCATTTCCACTTCAGTGGCTGCACCAACATGTACAACGGCAACACCGCCTACAAGCTTAGCAAGACGTTCTTGAAGCTTTTCACGGTCATAATCGGAGCTGGTGTCTTCGATTTGTGCACGAATTTGTTTTACACGGGCTTTAATGTCATCGCCCTTACCGGAACCGTCAACGATGGTGGTGTTATCTTTATCAATAACAACACGCTTAGCAGAACCAAGGTCGGTAAGTTGCATATTTTCAAGTTGCAAGCCGATATCGTCGGAAGCTACTTGACCACCGCACAAAATGGCAATGTCTTGAAGCATAGCTTTACGACGGTCGCCAAAGCCAGGAGCTTTAACAGCCACAATTTGCAACATGCCACGTAAGCGGTTCACCACAAGAGTAGCAAGGGCTTCGCCTTCAACGTCTTCTGCAATGATAACAAGTGGGCGTTTTACTTTAGCAACTTGTTCCAAAACTGGAAGCATTTCATTCATGTTAGAAATTTTCTTTTCGGTGCAAAGGATGTAAGGATTATCCATTTCGCAAACCATTTTTTCAGGATTGGTTACGAAATAAGGGGAAAGATAACCACGATCAAAACGCATACCTTCAACCACATCCATGGTGGTTTCAAGGCCTTTAGCTTCTTCAACAGTGATAACGCCTTCTTTGCCTACACGATCCATAGCTTCAGCAATAATGGTGCCAATAGTAGCGTCGGAGTTTGCAGAAATGGTACCCACTTGGGCAATTTCTTTTTGATCACGGGTGGGTTTTGCAAGGTTGGCAAGTTCAGCCACAAGAGCGTCCACGCCTTTGTCAATACCACGTTTAATAGCCATGGGGTTACGACCGGCAGCTACAAGCTTTACACCTTCACGATAGATGGCTTGAGCCAAAATAGTAGCAGTGGTGGTACCGTCACCGGCAACGTCAGAAGTTTTGGAAGCAACTTCCTTAACCATTTGAGCGCCCATATTTTCAAACCTATCTTCAAGCTCAATTTCCTTAGCAACGGTAACGCCGTCCTTGGTGATTACAGGAGCACCAAAGCTTTTTTCAATAACAACGTTACGGCCTTTAGGGCCAAGGGTAACTTTAACAGCGTTAGCAAGCTTATCAACGCCACGGGATAATTTTTCGCGAGCTTTTACATCAAATAAAATTTCTTTAGCAGACATTTTCTACATTCTCCTAACAATCAGATATATTATAAATTAAGCAATAACAGCAAGGATGTCGTCTTCACGCATCACAAGATATTCAGTGCCATCAATTTTCACTTCAGTACCAGCATACTTATTAAATAAAACTGCGTCGCCAGCCTTTACTTCTAAAGGAGTGCGTTGACCATTGTCAGCAACCTTACCAGGGCCTACAGCAATCACTTCACCCTTAGAGGGCTTTTCCTTAGCTGTATCAGGAATGTACAATCCACCAGCTGTTTTTTCTTCACTTTCAAGACGCTTTACAAGTACGCGGTCATTGAGGGGCTTCAAAGTCATAATTTCTTTTCCTCCAAAAAACATAAAATAAATTTCATCCAATTCACAAAAAATAACATCGTGCAGGCCAACTCTGAACCTTGCACAATGTGGATGGTTTTGCATACCGCCTGTATGAGGCGAACGAGTACTATTATAATACCCCATAGCAAATTGAAAAGGGGGGTAAGGAAAAAAAAATATATTTTTCCCGAAAATTATTTTTTTAGTTAATTATTTCAAGATTTTTCTAAAGAAAATTTCGCATATATATTTTAAAATTAAGGATGCAAAATTTTTAAGCATAAAGCATACAGTAGTATAGTGTACAATTTTTGCTAATAATATTTCATATCTTCATCTTTAAGTATTACTGCAAATAAAAATTTATTAATTATTTATTAAATATATTTGACAAGACATTAGAAAACATATATTTGTTTCAAAGCAAAATTAAAGGAGACTATACATGGTTGACAGAACAGAACTTTTACGTATGATTATGGAAACAAATCCTGGTCAAAGCCCAGCCTTTATTCTTGAACAATACACATCTTATTTGAAAGGACTTACTAACATTCACGGTGAGAGTTTTTCTCATAGCGGTGCATGTTGCGAAAGTGCTGAGTGCCAATCAGAAGACAAGGAAGAAAAAAAACAAGCTAAACCTTCCCTTACCTGTGGTTACTTAAAGCGTAAGTTAGTAGTCAAACCTGAAGATGCCATTCAACGAGATAAAATTTTCTGTTGTATCTGTGGCAAAGAAGGACAAACCATTACAGAGCCACAT
>CAYJHS010000191.1:4224-5433 GCA_964369815.1 uncultured Desulfovibrionaceae bacterium | reverse complement strand
TTTGTTCGCAAAAGTTCCCCTCCCCCAAAAAATATCAAGCCGAAAAATTATACTAATCCTAACTCGTGCATGCGCATATAGACTTGTCGGCCGATCCAGGCATCGGTGGCGGCGTAGATGACTTGTCTTTCGCTAAGGACTTGTGCTGACCAGTTGGAGCATTGTGGTCCTTTGCTTATGCGGTAGTCAAAGAAATTGGCGGCTAGATTGCGTAGCCCTTGGGTTTCGAGGTTGTGAGTGCGTGCTACGTTACCAAGGTCTACGACGCCGGCGGGTTCGAAGGGGTGAAGCTTTTGTAGCTCTCGCATATCTTCGAAGATGCTTACGCCTACTTTGAGGATGTTTGGGGTGCTGAGTAGGTTGGCGAGGTCGTCGTCAAAGGGGACGTGCATGAGCTGTATGAGGTAGACTACATGTTCGCCGGCAAGTTGTACGAGGGCAGGGTTGTTGAGCTGCCCTTTACGAAAGGAAGGCTTGGTTTCGGTATCAAAGCCGAGCACGGTTTCTTTTTGCAGAGCGTCGAGGGCAGGGAGTAGGGCTTCACGGTCGGTAATAAGCTTAATTTCGCCTTCATAGCGTACTATAGGCAAGGCGTTTATGTCTTCCTTGGTGAGTTTGCGTTTGTAGTGTTCAGCCAGCATAAAGAGTCCGTAAGCTTATTTTCCAATGCAAAAGGTTGCAAAAATTTTATCGAGTAGTTCGTCAGGGGTGTCAAGTCCTGTAATTTGCCCTAGCAAGTGTACTGCTGCGTCAAGGCGTACAGCGCAAATGTCATAGGGCATGGCGCTTTTGATGTCCGCTTCAAGGAGAGTAAGTTCCTCGGTTGCTTCTTGCAGCAACGCTGCTTGGCGCATGTTGGGCACGACGTCTCCAGCACGAGGTTCTGCGAGAGAAGCGTGCAGGAGTTTATCCTTGATGGCGGTGCTTAGTGCGGTGAGCCCAAGTCCCTCCTTGGCAGAAATATTCACGCACGTAATGTCTTGCCAATGGCTCGGTAAAGCAACGTTGGGTGCTACATCGCATTTATTCCAGACAACAATGGTACGAGCATTGTGTGCAAGAGCGTCGCCTTCTTGTCCGAGGCTTGTGGCAGCGTTTTGTCCAAGGCTTCCGTCAAGGATGAGGAGCACAGCGTCTGCGCTGGCAATGCGTTCACGACTTTGTGCAATGCCAAGACGCTCCACCGTATCTAGGGCTTCTCGTAGGCCA
>CAYJHS010000191.1:0-4214 GCA_964369815.1 uncultured Desulfovibrionaceae bacterium | reverse complement strand
AATAACTTTAATTGCCAGACCGTCGATATTGAGGCCTTCTTCCAAAAAATCTCGTGTGTTGCCGGGAATATCCGTTACCAATGCCCGTTGGTAGCCAAGCAGGGCATTTAATGTGGAAGATTTTCCAGCATTGACAGCGCCGGCAAGCACCACGGTGGCGCCTTCTTGCCAAGGGCGGGAACGATTGTAAGCTGTGAGCAGATCACCAACACAAGTGTTGACCGTATGCACTACCTTGCCAAATTCTGCAGGGGGCAGGCATTCTACGTCTTCTTCGGGAAAATCGAGAGCAACGCATAATTCCATGCGTAATCTTTCGAGCTTTTCACGTAGTTCTAAAACTTTTTTACCGAGCAGACCTTGGAGCTTTGTCGAGCCAAGGGTTAAGGCCGCAGTGCTCTTGGCGCTGATCATTTCTGCTACGGCTTCGGCTTGGGTTAAATCCATGCGCCCATTTATGAGTGCGCGACGGGAAAATTCTCCACGCTCAGCAAGGCGTACGCCTTCATGGCGGATAATATGTTCAAGGATGCTCGCCATGAGCATTTGACCACCATGACATTGTATTTCTGCTACGTCTTCACCAGTAAAAGTGTTAGGCGCCGGCATAAATACGGCAAGCACGTCGTCGAGTGTGGCGCCGTCGCCGCTGACAAAGTTCCCGTGATGCAATGTCCATGGGCGGAAGTCCTTAAAAGACGCTGCCGTGGATGGAGATGGCACAAAAAACTTTTGCAGCACAGCCTTGGCGCATGAGCCGGAAATACGCACAATACCTATGCCACCGCTCCCTAAGGGGCTTGCAATGGCAGCTATGGTATCGTCTTGTAACATTTGTAAGCCTTATGAGTAATATTTTTATGGGGGGAAGGAAGAACCTTTTGCAAGCGCAAAAAAGTTTTCTCATTCCCCCCAAATCACCCTACCTTATTTCTAAAATTGCATGTTGCGTGGTGGCAAAGCTTTAGAGTTTTTATGGGCAGGGGCAGCGAAATATTTCTATTATCCTCTTTTGCGTTGAATAATAACGCGTTTCAAGGGGCCATCACCAGAGCTGCGGGTGTGTAAATCTGTCTCGTTTTGCAATGCCACGTGTATAATGCGTCTGTGATAGGAAGATAAAGGACGTGTGGAGTGCGGTTTTCCGGACTGACGTACTTTTTCTGCAAGCATAAGGGCTAAATCGCTGAGTTTTTCATCTTGACGTGTACGGTAGTCGCCGGCGTCAAGTTGCACACGTACAGCGGCGCCCATGGCACGAGACACAATGCGAGAGGTCAAGTATTGCAAAGCTGAAAGCGTTTGGCCTTCACGACCAATAAGTAGACCAGAATTTTCCTCACAATCTAAATGCACATTGACTCGCCCTTCTTGGATATTCATAGTCAGTGGCACATCGCCCACCACGAGGCGAGTAAGCTTATTCACCGCTTCTAAGGTGACAGCGTTGAGGCGCTCTTGATCTAAGTCCTCTAAGGGGATGCGTGGTACATTTTCCACTTCAGCCACGTCTTCAAAATTATCAGTGCCTTCTGCATCTGCATGACGAGGCGCAGGGCGCGACTTTTGTGAACCTCTTGATTGGGCATGGGGTTTAGAGCGTTCTTTGGGCGACTTGCGGCCTTGTGAAGATCCTTCACCTTGTGCTTGCCTGTCTTCAGAGCTTTTGGCACTGCGTTCTTTGCGAGGCTTTTTGTCGTGTGCAGGTTTTTTTTCTGTATTTTCAACGGGCTCGGGGCTTGCTTCCACAGCATTTTCTACAGAAGATGCTTGTGTGCTTTCTGGGAGCACCACTTCTTCTTTTTGGGGGGCATCAGCCTGTGTTGCTATTTCCGTTTTTTCCGTTTTTTCCGTTTTATTTACTTTTTGAGCGCCTTTGGAGTCTTTAGGCTCTTTGGCGGCTACCGCTTTTTTGCTACGCCCCAAGATATCATCCACAGCGTTGCGCAATTGAACACGCTTGGCACGAATAACTGCTTTGCGGGCTCCTACAAGGCCAAAGATACCAGACTTGGCGTCTTGAACGATTTCAATTTCAAGGCGTTCTCGTGTAGTGTCAAAATAGGTGCAAGCTTCACCTATGGCTTCGTCAAGATTTTTTGCCGTAAACTCTTTATAACTGTCCATGATAATTCCTATTTATGCAATTAAGAGTTCTGATTTTTCTTTAATAACAGCCATTGTTGCAACATGGAAAGCAAGTTGTTGACCAGCCAGTAAAGCACTAAGCCTGATGGGAAGCTTAAGAACATAAAGGTAAAAATAACTGGCAAGAACATCATTATTTTTTGTTGCATGGGATCACCCATAGGAGGGCTCATCTTTTGCATAAAATACATGCTGGCACCCATAATAATAGGGGTGATGTAGAAGGGGTCTGCTTGTGATAAGTCTGCAAGCCACAAGGCGTCTGTCCCCGGAAAATACGTGATAAAGGAAGCACCACGTAATTCAATGGAGGTAAGCAGTGCTTGGTACAAGCCGAAGAATACAGGTAATTGCACAAGCATGGGCACACAACCGCTAGCAGGGTTAATGCCATAGGTTTTGTGCAATGCCATGGTCTCGCGGGTGAGGGTTTCTCTGTCGTCTGCGTATTTTTCACGTAGCGCCGTGAGCATGGGCTGAATTTTACGCATTTTAGCCATGGAAGAATAGCTTTTAGCGGTAAGCGGCCAAAAGACAATTTTGATACCAATGGTAAGCAAAATAATGGCTACGCCCCAGTTGTGGGCAAAGCTATATAAATATTCAAGGCAGAGCAAGAGGACTTTACCAATGAAACCAAACATACCAAGGTCAATGGTTTCTTTTAAGTCATTGGGAGCATTGGCAAGGAGTTTTGCTACCTTGGGACCTACCCAATAGGTCACGTTTTGATCCACCGTGGTATTTTGTTGTACGGCTATGTCACTTTGTTCTAAAATTGCGCGAAATACTTCGCCTTCTTTACGAGCCTTTAAGGTCAGTGCCGTGGTATTGGCAGGGGCAATGGCAGACATAAAATAGGTGCTAGTGGTAGCTACCCAAGAAATATCTCCATTGACTTGCAAACCAGGTCTGGTGAGGGTGTCTTCGTCGGTTTCTTCATCGTATTCACCATGCATGCTCCAAGCCACACGCAAGGCATCATAATAGCCGCCCTCAGCAATGGTTTTGTCTTCGCCTATGCTGTATCCAATGCGCACAGCACGAGCTTGGTCGCCAAGGGTAGCAATGCTCACCTTTTCTTGAATTTCATAGGTGGTAGCAGAAAAAGTTAAAGTACGTGTGATGCGCAGTCCGTCTATCTCGCCCACAAATTGCAGGCTATCTTGACCACTTTCAATAACAAGATTGTCACCTGTGAAGGCCCATTTGCCAGTGCTCCATGAAGGAAGACCATTAACGAGTAGACCTAAAGGAGCTACTTTAGATGTAGCAGTATTTATAAGATTAATTTTCTCGGGTTTTTTTGTTCCGCCAAAGGGATCTTTTTCACCAATGCCGAAGCCAAAGATAGTGAATAAAGCTTCTTTTTTGGGGACTTCATTGTAATTTTTAAGTTCAAAAGAACGTAAAATACCGCCACCTGAATAGATAACGGCTTTATATAATGGAGTTTCAATAATTACATCCTTGCCTGGAGCAGGAGTAAAATTGGCAATGTTAGTGTTGGTAGCTTGAGAGGAAGTCTGTGTGCTTTGTGCATTTTTAGCAGCAAGGTCAGCAATAGCTTGTTGTTCGGCTGCAATTTTTGCTTGCTGTGCTTGTTGAGCGGCTATTTCGTCAGGGCCTGGAACCCAGCCCATTTTTTGCGCTAATATATTCCAGCCAAACATGATAGCTATAGAAAGTACTACAGCTAGAATTAAATTTTTTGTTTGCATAATGCCTCAATATTACAAATTATTATGTGTCTTGTCCTTGAGACAAGACCGAGGAGGAACAAGGTCTACACCGCCCGCAGCAAAGGGATGGCAACGTGCAATGCGACACACAGCAAGCCATGAGCCTTTAACTATGCCATGTAACATCACTGCTTCCACAGCATAAGCAGAACAAGAAGGATAATAGCGACAGGCCTTGGGAAGTACGGGCGATAGAAAATATCTATATATATAGACGGGCACAAGAAAAGCATGCCTTAGCCATTTTTTCACGCCACGCACTCCCCAAGAGCACAAACTTTCTTTAAGACAGGGGCAATATCTGCATATACAAGAGCAAAGCTT
>CAYJHS010000190.1:0-5496 GCA_964369815.1 uncultured Desulfovibrionaceae bacterium | reverse complement strand
CGGCTCTTTGCCCTTACAAATTAGCACCGGTGTCACGGATGATTTTAAATTTATTATCAATAACAAAAGCTTGATAGAAAGGGACGCCAAATTCTGTGGTAATATCCATAAAATGCACATGGATACCACGGGCGCTATAATCATCAAGCAAGCTTGCAATGCGCTCGTCCCGAGAGCGAAGAACAAAACACCGCTTACGGTCATAAGGCATAGTGGCTTCAGCATCTCGCTCTAAAATTTCTGTGAGCGCTGCAACCTTAGCTTCTGCAAGGCTATTGCCGGAAGCAAGCCCTGTGGAGCCCGCTTGCATCATGAGGGTTATTTCATCTAAATTACTAAATAAAAATACGCATTGCGCCGGAACAAAGCAGGTGTCTGATCCCTCCTTAGCTACAGCAATGGGAGCTCGTCGAGCTTCTAGCCAATACAAAGGGCTATCCGCATAAGGCGCCTCTAAGGAAAAGCTATTGGGATTAAGCACACTATGCCCAGCAGTCACAAGTTCGCTGTAAGTGGCATGATACAAAGGAATATTTCCGTCCCTATCCAACACTTTATTGTCTTTTATGGACGGATAGGACGAAGCGCGTTCAATCATTTCCATAGCATAGGAAGCCCTTGTCTGCGCCAGTGACAAACCCCGTCCATACGTTGTAGCTTGCCCTTGCAAAGTGAAATTATTACGCCCACTGTCAACAGTCATATGTACAGCCCACGGACGCTGCAAAGCAATGGGTGAAAGGGAGGCCTCGTGGCGCATCTCAACGCCATCAAGTACACCATTTTCCACAAGTAAATTAAGTGCTCGTTGCGCAGTATCTTGCGCATCAGGACGAGACCACGCCATACCAGGATTTTCTAAAAAATGCGCATGCAGTGTAGCAATATTTATGGAATGCGGGGCCTCTTGCACATTGGTCTGCAACAATTCCACACTATACATAGGTGTAATATTCTCTTCATCTAACTCTTCGGGGTGCGGCAGCTTTTCGTGTTCGGTGATATTTGCCGCCAAAAGAACACTCCATGTTTTATGCAGGGCTTTATCTTCCATGGCATCCCACGCTATGTAGGTCAAAGGCGTAAATTTTTGCCAATTATCATACACATATACAGTATCAATCTCTTCTAAAATCGCTGCCAAAGGCGCATGCAATATGGCACACTCCATAAGCAAGGTCTGTACAATATCTTTCATGGCACCTTGTGTATGTTGCGCCAAAAGGGCTTGTAACTCTGCTAAAGGCTTTGCCATCAATTCACGCAGAACATGACGGTGCATGAAATCGTCCAAAGGCGCTGCATATAGATATGCAAGGCTCTCTTCTAGGGAAGTAAAGGACTGAGGTTCACAGGCAAAATATCCCGTGGTGGATTCGGTAACTGTGTGTTTATAGTGATATTCTATGGTTTTCATGGATAATTTTCCTTAAAAGACAAAATAAAAATGCGACCATTCCCTTAACGCAGCAACAAGTTGCTATTACCCGACATTCGTTCCCCTGTGTAGGCATGGCAAAATGTTCGGTTAATGTCATAGACACCCATTGTACTTTACCACCCCCTCAAGAGAAATAATGGGTGTTGTAAAAAGAAGCCCCTTTGACATACAAAAATTCGCCTCTTTTAATATAGTATATACGCAAAAATTCATCAGCTTTTGATGTGTGTTGAAGTAATAACCACAAAAAAATAATACGCATTGAGCGTAAAAACAAAGCCTACTAAAAAAATAGACTTTGGTAAATAAAAAAAGGACAAGCCCAAAAGCCTGTCCTTTAAGTATTTTACATTTAAGATACGAGTATCTATTAACGCTTTGAGTATTGGTAACGAGCACGAGCGGCACGTAAACCATATTTTTTACGTTCTTTCTTACGAGCATCACGGGTAAGGAAACCAGCACGCTTTAACAAAGAGCGTAATTCGCCGTCAATGGACAAGAGCGCACGAGAAATGCCGTGACGTACAGCTTGAGCTTGACCGGAAACACCGCCACCACGCACATTTACTTTCACATCAACTTTATCAAGGGTTTTAGTAAGCTCTAAAGGCTGACGGATAACCATTTGTAAAGTTTTGCGTGGAAAATAATCAGCATAAGGACGACCATTTACGACAATATTGCCACTACCGGCATACAAACGTGTGCGAGCAGTTGCAGTTTTGCGACGACCAGTACCGTAATCAAATTTCTGTGACATAAATATTTCTCCTCGCCCCTTAGAAGTTTATAGGCAGGGGTTTGGGGTTTTGAGCAGTATGGGGGTGTTCACCACCAGCATATACTTTTAGCTTTTTAAGCATGGCACGACCTAAGCGATTTTTAGGAAGCATACCCTTTACCGCATTCATAATGGCAAGTTCGGGCTTTTTCACAAGCACATCTTTAAGTGCTGTTTCTTTAAGACCGCCAACATAACCAGAATAACGATAATATTTTTTATCTTCCATTTTATTGCCAGTGACGCGAATTTTTTCACAGTTCACCACAACAATAAAATCGCCATTGTCCATATGGGGGGCAAACTCTGGCTTGTGCTTGCCACGTAAGCGATGGGCAATTTGTGTTGCCAAACGACCAAGAATTTTATCCTCAGCATCAACAATGAACCACTCACGGTCGATGTCAGAAGGTGTAGGACTAAATGTTTTCATGGGAATTACTCCTCAGCAGTATGAAAAAATGGGCTCAGACATTTGAAGCAGGCACATCAAAAAAACTTAACGGGTATTTGGTGAGACATGCCTTAGGTTGAACCACTAAGCCGAGGAACACTACACAAAAAGTTGTGCTCTGCCAAGTGTTTTTTTTGCCTTTTGCAATTTTTTTTATGAACACCACTTAAAGTAAAATGATACGCCTACTTAACACCTTTTACTATAGAACACAAGTCGCAATAGTCTATTATATGCTCCATCTCCATGCAAGCCAATTACACTACACCTGTTATGCTCCTTGACAAAGCCCTAAATTTTCTTCACACTATTTTTTATACATATTGCTTAAAATTAAGAGTATCTTGGAGCATAAGTTGGCTAGCAATATCAACCTAGACTAAAAACATTGTCATATGCGTCAACGAAAACTGTTTTCACCCATTACTTGGCCGGTGCTCTCCTTTGCACTGGTAATATTCATCGGTAGCATACTGCTTTCCTTGCCCTTTTCCATAGCTGCAGGGCACAGTCTTACCTATATCGACGCATTTTTCCTAGCCACATCGGCAGTCTGTGTCACAGGCCTTGCTCCTGTGGATATTACTACCGTGCTCAGTCCTCAAGGACAAGGGGTGTTACTAGCCCTCATCCAACTTGGCGGGCTTGGTATCACCACCTATACCTCACTTGTCTTTGTGCTTTGGCGCAATCGTGTACCTATTACCGACCGCTTTGCAGTACATCAAGCCCTACTCAATAAAAATGTAGTAGATGTGCGTGCTTTTATCTGGCAATTGGTACTCCTTGTAATGAGTTTTGAGCTTTTTGCCGCTTTTTTATTATATTTACACAACCCTATTCACTTCCATTTTTTCTCTGCCCTTTTTCATGCTGTTTCTGCTTTTTGTAATGCTGGCTTTAGTCTTTTCCCTCAAAATTTGATGCTCTTTAAGGATGACTTAGCCGTCAATGCTATTATTGGCCTTAGCATCGTCATGGGGGGCTTAGGCTTTGCCGTACTACATGAAATAGGTCGGGTCATAAAAGGCTATATACTAAGATGTTACAACTATATCCATTACACATATCAGGGTAAAAGCATACCCAAAGCATGTGCAGCAAACTCCCCCTTCCTCACTCTTGACCGCTACACTCGTCTTGTGCTGGTTACCTCCTTTGCCCTTATCTTCGTAGGAGCAGCTTTAATTTTTGGCCTTGAAATTCTTCACATTAATAGTGAAGCTTCTTTCTCACTCGCCCTAACGTCTCTTTTTCAATCCATCTCGGCACGTACAGCCGGTTTTAATACCATTAATATTGCTACTCTCAGTGACGCTTCCCTACTTATTATGGTTATGCTTATGTTTATCGGAGGCGCATCTGGCTCTTGTGCTGGCGGCATAAAAATATCAACCTTTCGTGTGCTCATTAGTTTTATGCGCAATCAAATCAGCGGAGAAAAAGACGTACTTGTGCACGATAGAGCTGTGCGCCAAGAAACCGTTTCGCAAGCCTTGATGCTTTTTTTCTTTGGTGCCTTGACCATTGGCCTTTCAGTAATTTTACTCTGTGCCACAGAAAACGCCTCCCACGTCGGTGAAGCAGAAGGAGCAGTACGCTTGTTGGCTGTAATTTTTGAGGCAGTATCTGCCTTTGGCACTGTGGGGTATAGCATGGATTTAACACCGCATCTGAGTGATGCAGGTAAAATAATTATTATTTTAAATATGTTTATTGGACGTGTGGGATATTTAGGCTTACTCACAGCCGTACACTCTTTGAGCCCCACACGCAAATATTCTTATCCTCATATGAATATACCAATAGGATAATGGAGTCTATATGCATGAAAGCAAATGGGAAATTGGAATTGTAGGACTTGGGAAATTTGGACTGCAAATGGCTCGTACTTTGGAGCAGTTGGGGCACTATGTGGTGGGCATTGATGAAAACGAAGCCCGTGTGGAGCATGCGCAAGATATTTTACAAAAAGTGTATAGAGCCGATGCCACACAAATTGCGGCGCTTAAGTCCCTGCATTTTCAAGACTTAGATTGCGTTATGGTTTCGGTAGGTTCTGCGGTGGAAAAATCCCTCTCTGTTGTACTCAACTTGCAAGAGCTCAACGTGCAACGCATTTGGGCAAAAGCCAACACCATCGAACACCGCAAAATACTCCAACGGTTAGGAGTGCATAACGCTATTTTACCAGAACATGACGCAGCGAGCCTTGCCGCTCACCAACTGTGCAATCCTGGTATGCTTGACCTCATTCCCCGCTATGGCGGTATCCTTGTACAAGAGCTCACAGTGGATAGATGGAGCAATAAGACCTTGCTAGAATTAAACTTAATCAGCAAACACGAAGTGATGGTCATTGGAGTGCGCGCTGCTGATTCTGAAGAATACACCTTCGTACCTTCCGCACAAACCAAGCTTTCTCGTGGCGACGTACTCATAGTGGTGGGCAGACAGCACAGCGTGCGAGAACTACATCCATAAGTAAGGGGAAAAGTGGTATTTTTTACTCAGCTTGTTATGTGCTGTTTTGAGCATTTTACCTAACGGCGAAAAAGCCTGCATCGTGATACTGGATTAAAGCAAAAGCCTCGTATTATAAAAATCCACGCCACACACAAGCAAGGCCACCACAGGCAATAACAGCTAATAGAATGCGTTTAAAAAGTTGAGGGGGGATGCGTCTAGCCACCGGCAAGGAACACATAATGCCCAGTGCCGCAGCAGGTATGCCCATGGCGGCATAGCTTAGAACTTCCTTGGTGTATAGGCCTGCGCTTGCCTGAAAGATGCAAGCGACAATATATGCAAAGAGCG
>CAYJHS010000189.1:226-5509 GCA_964369815.1 uncultured Desulfovibrionaceae bacterium | reverse complement strand
CAGTTAAGCAAGGCGCTAATGTTAATATGCGCTCCAAAAATCGAGCTGATGACGGTTTTTACTTAGATGATACGCCACTTATGTTTGCTGCTAGAAGTGCTAATAATCCAGCGCTTATTACTGAGCTCATTAAACTTGGTGCAAAAGTAAATGCCAAAAGCCACATGGGGACAGCACTTGTGGACGCAGCGGCAGATAATCCCAACCCCGCCATTGTACAAATACTTTTAAGAAACGGTGCCAATATGCATATGGCAAATGGTTTGACACCACTTATGATTGCCGCTTTAAGTAATAATGAACCTAAAGTTTTGCAGGTACTTATCAAAAATGGTGTCAATGTAAACGCCCGCACTAATATGGGCGAAACAGCACTTATGTTTGCTGCTGGTTATACAAAAAATCCTCAGGTAGTACGTGTACTTTTGCAAAATGGTGCTTACCCAAGACCAATAAGTGATAATGGTCGCACAGTGTTGCAATATGCTGGTATGAACAAAACTCATGCAGAAGAAATCAAAAAAATATTACGCAATGCGCCTGTAAAATAATATTTTTATTAAATTTTTTATCAAAAAAAAGCTTCTACTGGTATGTTAAATCCATCCAGTAGAAGCTTTGATTTTTTAAAAAACTCTATTTATTATTTGTATCTAAGTTATTCAGTACGTAGTAAAAATAAAAATAATTAAAAACTACAGCCCAAAGGGTGCTCATTTTCCTTTGAATATTTTTTTCTATGAGGACATTTTGCACAATTTTTTTCGTTTTCAAAGAAAATAATATGGTGAAAAACCAAGAAAATGCAGCTAAAATATAAATTATATTTGTAAAAATCCAAAAACCCCAAAAATCATCTTGCACAAAAGAATCAAGCTGCAAACCTTCTGCAAGAGGTGTCAAAAGATAAGTGCACACAAGACTTGCCCAAATGAGATAAAGAGAGGTTTTAGTAGTTTCCTTGCTTACATCATATTTATCATTTAACACTTCAAGCATACGCATTATCCAGTGAAAAGGATAAAATCCACCTGACAAAAAAGCAAGCCCGACAAATTTTAGAGTACTGCGAACACTTCTAAAGTCTTGCTGAATTTGCTCAGTTGTTATTATTATTTGAAATGTATTATTATTTTCCATAAATTTGATATCTATTTACCAGGCACATCCATCATTTTAGGATCATAACTGCTTAAAGAACGTGTACCATCCATAAATTCACGGATAATTTTTTTACGTTGTTCATAGCCTTGTTTATGAACCTTACTTACGGCAGCAGCACGAGGATTAATGGCTTTAGAAGGATTAATATATTTACAATTTTGCTTTAGACGAAAATCTAAATGAGGCCCGGTAGAAATGCCAGTGCTACCCACATAACCGATGATTTGCCCCTGTTTTACTTTAGAACCGCGTTTAAGTCTGCGGCCATAACGAGATAAGTGCGAATAAAGCGATTCAAGACCAGAAGCATGACGCACAGTAATATGCTTTCCAAAGCCACCACGCCAGCCTAGATACCTTATAGTACCTGAACCTACAGCCATAATGGGTGTTCCTGGCGGTGCACCATAGTCAATGCCTAAATGCGGCCTATATGTGCCATAAACAGGGTGTTTACGACGATATGTGTACCCAGAGGTAACACGAGTAAAACGCAAAGGCGATTGTAGTAGCACTTTACGCATATTTTCACCTTTTGCGTTATAGTGCATTTCTTTTTTATTTGCGTCATAATATAAAAAGCTTTCTAGCTTTTTCCCATTATTTGTAAAAGTACCACCAATTGTACGACCGTATCCTTTAAATTCACCATTTATATAAAGTTTTTCAACTAAAATAGAAAAAGTATCACCCTTTTTTATGTCTTTGATAAAATTTATGTCCCAGCGAAACATATTAGCCACAGTTTGTGCCAGTGATTCTTTTTCTTTTAATTTTATAATTGTAAGATATAAACTATCTTGAATTTCACCTTTGACGAAGGATAATTTTTTGTCATATTCAATTTTTTCTATGACTGCTGTAGGTTTATCTTTTGTATTATCAACAATTAAAGTTTCTATATCACTAATATTATATTCAAATTTTAAAATTTTATCTTTTTCTGCGTCATGTTCAAGAGTATAATCATGACCTATCTTAAATTTTTTTACAGAATAAACTTTTCCTATAACTTGTGACAATTCATAAGCTGATTTTTGATCTGTATAATCTTCAAAAATTTCCGAAAGACTATCACCTTCTTCCATCTTTGTTTTAATAACTTGAATTTTATTTGTAGCAACAGTTGCATCATCTTGATTTAAACTATTATCAACATAATTTTCGTCGCTGTCATTACTTTCATCAACATTATTATCATTGGTATTTTCTTGATCTTCATTGCTTTCTTTTGTGGCAATATCTGCATTTGGCGCTAAAGTAATATCTTTAGTATCTGATTTTTTTTCAAAAGGTGAATCTTGTGTCGCTAATTCTGTTTTTTCTTCAAGAGCTACAGGCTTATCTTTATTTTTTGTTTCTTGTTTTTTTTCAGAAAAATCTTTCTTTTCATTAATTTCAGTGCTCGTTTGCACATTATCAGTCGATTGGATGACTTCCCAAATTCTTGGACCCAACAAACCACCACTAATAAAAATAGCTAAAGCACAAACCGTATAAATAAAATTGCGTAACATTATAAGCCTTTATATTGTTAATATATTTTTTCTTTTTTAAAAATTTCTTCAATCACATCCAATAATACTAAACCCATTGTTAAATCTTGTCTACTTTTCATCCTGTAAAATTTTGATGCAAAAAAATTCATGCATGTTATAATAAAATTTTGTCATATAACTATCTACTTTTTTTATTTTTTTTAAAAAAATAAGTTAAAAATTATACTTGTAAAAATAAGTTTTTTTTGTTATGAAATTCTCTTTAGAAATTATTTTTTAGTTTTTTTTTGTGCTGATATGCAAGACATTAATGATTTTAAATACTTAATAAAAACAAAGCTGAGCGAAAAATATCCAAACATAGATGGGTGGTTTTCCTCACTAACATTTGCATACGATATACAAACAGCGCAATTGACGATAGGATTTCCACACAAATTTTTTGCCTCGTGGTTTTTTACACAACACAAAGAAGAGTTTGAACATTGTTTAAAAAGTAATGCTTTAATGATTTATGGTGTTACTCCTACGCTTGTTTACACGCAAAACATACAAAAACCAAAAAATGAAAATAACTTTTTTGAAAAAATAAAAATTGAAAAAAAAGATGATGTTTTCAAAAATTTTATTTATAACAGTAAAAATGAATTTGCTGTTATGGTAGCAAAGGAAATTATAAAAAATCCTTTCTTAAATAAATATAATCCTTTAATTTTTTACGGGAAAAATTGTACGGGTAAGACAACATTATTGCAATGTATAGCTACGGCAATAGTACATAAACATTTTCAAGCGCACCATGTCTTTAATGCCGATAGTGATGTTTTTTGTGATTTACTGTATGAATATGATATAAAAGATATTTGTAATAAATATTCTGTGTTTATTATAGATGATCTACATGATGATATAATTTCTAATTTAGAAAAAAAATTTATACAGTTTGTAAAATTTTGTGTTAAAAATAATATACTAGTTATATGTGCTACAACTCAGAATTCACAATTTTCTATGCAATGGATTGAAAAATTACAATCTCACATATACTCTGTTATGTTGGTTCATGTAAAAAATTCTGACATTGATGTGAGAATGCGTTATATTTTATCTAAGTGTGAAAAATATAACATAAAATTGCATAAAGAAAGTATTTTATTATTAGCACAAAGATGCATTAACATAGATATTTTAAAAAGCGTTTTCTTGAAAATTGATGCTTTTGTGAGTCTGTATAATAGGCAATTAAAAAAACAAGATGTGGAAAATATTTTATTTTCAGAAAATGAAGAAATTAAAAATTTGTCACCTGATGCCATAATTTCCTTTGTGGCAAAGTATTTTACTATATCTGAGGAAAATATTTTAGGTAACAAAAAAAATCCGGATATAGTGCATGCTCGTTATATGACAATGTATTTATGCCGTGACCTTTTAGGACTTTCCTATCCAGCTATAGGGAAAATTTTTGGCGGAAAAGACCATAGTACCGTCATTTATGCTATTAAAAAAATTAAACATTTGGCAGATACGAACAATATATGCAAATTATGGGGTCAGCTTTACGCATTAAATTCGTGGCCATGTTAATTAAAAATTTTTCACGTAAAATGTCAGTTTCATGTTACTTATTTTAACACTGAACTGTCCATAAAAAAAACAATTATTTTAATGGAATACTTAGTTTAGTAACAAAAATAAACCCTCTACTTATTTCTACAGGATTATTATGAAAATAATTATTGAGAAAGAACATGTCATCGAAGGATTACAAAAAGCAGCTAACATTCTTCCCCAACGTACTGGAGCTGCGTACTTACGTTCCATTTGGATTAAAGCCGCTGGTGAAAGTGTGACTTTTCTTGCCACAGATGTGAATATTGAGTTTCAAGGTTCTTACCCAGCTCAGGTAGAAAATGAAGGTCTTGTTGGCGTGCAAGGACGTTTTTTTGTGGACTTGTTACGTCAGCTTCCTCAAGGAAAAATAAAATTAGAGCTCGATGCTGAAGCTAGCATTTTGCATATTGAACAAGGAAAGAAAAAATATAAATTACCCACCAATGATCCAGTGTGGTTTCAGGATTTTTCCTCATTCCCTGCAGAAAATTCTATCATGTGGTCAGGGGATTTCTTCCTTGATATTTTAGATAAGATAGCTTTTTGTATAAGCGATGACGAATCCATGGATGCGCTTTCTTGCTTATATATTAAACCTTTAGTTAAAGATAATAACGAAGAAGGGCATATAGACGCTTGTAGCTTAAATGGGCATCAATTTGCCTTACTTTCTTTTGTAAATGAAGATTTATATAGGCTTTTACCAAAAGAAGGTATTCTTATTCAGAAAAAGTATATCTTAGAACTCAAAAAGTGGCTTAACGATGAAGAAATTGAATTTAATATTACAGATAAACGCTTTTATTTACGTACCTTAAAGGGAGAAACTCTTTCTTTACCACGTGTAGTATATGACTATCCTGATTATTCTTCATTTCTAAATAATGTACGCGACAGTGCCAACAGTCTAAAAATAGACCGTAAAGACTGCGCAGAGGCGTTAGGGCGTTTAAGCATATTTAATACTAAGAATATTCGTTTTACAAATTTTGATTTAAGCAGTGAC
>CAYJHS010000189.1:0-216 GCA_964369815.1 uncultured Desulfovibrionaceae bacterium | reverse complement strand
TACAAGGACAAGATGTTGGTTCTGCTGTAGAAAATTTAACAGTGCAATATACAGTAAATATAAAACAAATTGCTTTTCCAACTAAGGAACTTATGGATATATTAGGGCATTTTCAATCTTCAACCTTGACTATGCGCTTAACTTCCAATGAGGGCCCTTGTGCCATTCAGGGTAAGGAATATTTAAACTATTTAATAATTCTCATGCCTATGAAAG
>CAYJHS010000188.1:0-5518 GCA_964369815.1 uncultured Desulfovibrionaceae bacterium | reverse complement strand
AACAGGGAACAACCTTCCCCTTGCCCTTAGGCGCCAAAGCTGCGGGAGTAAGCTGTATGGTGCGCATGCTTAAAATCTTTTCGCCGGCGGCACGGATTTCTTCCTGCAAACGATCAGAGTCTTGTTCTTTTTTGGGCTTTCCTTACAAAACCATGAGCGGATTTCGGGGTAATCTGCAAGTTTTTCTGTATCCACATGCACACGCACACCCTTACCAGTATGCTTATCAAAAAGACTTACAGCATACAAACCAAAGGGTAAAATGCGCATCCACCCATTGCCAATGGTGCAAGGTGACAAGAGATGCACAGCGTCAGGTAGGCATTGCCCAGTCTCGCTAATAACAGCAAAAAGAGATCCTTCCGGCAAGGCTCTACGTGCCATTTCTACCATATATACCGCAATGATAATACCTGGCGCAGGATAGCCATGAAATTTACGAGCTTCTTCCATAAATTCATCATGAGTAAAAGGTCCAATAGCCATATATCCTCCCATCAGATAAGTAAAAATTAAAACAGTAACCTAAGACTACAGCACCAGCGTATCTATAGCAACAAAAAAACATCAATCCACACTGAATAATATTAGCAGACCGTCCACATATTGCTTATTGCAAAATATCTTTTTGTAACTGCGCAGCACTCACCGCATCAAAATTATTAGCGTAAAATGCTTGCAGGTGTTTTTGAAACAAATGAATATTCTCAAGTAATTTTTTATTAAAAACATTGGCATCAGCTGTTTTTTCTAACTCTTTTTTTACTTGTTCTAAAGAAGCACTCACAATACGCGGATTCATATAGCGAATATCTTCCATCTTTGTTTTATAAAAAAGTACCGACTGTTCTATGGCATTTTTGAAGTTTTTTATACCATCATAACCTTTTTCGATGGTCTTTGTATAATGGGCGATCTCTTTACCTTCCGCTTTGTCTTCGTTGCGCATACGAATTACTTTGGGTAAGGTCGCCTGAATAATATTAATTCGTGAATTAATGCTCTTTATACTCTCAATAATAAAGGCCATACTGCGAACTTCTGAAGTAGCTATCAAAGTTTGCTGTCTTTCAAAAGAAATATAATTTTCCTTTAAAAGAGTATGGATATGCTGATAATTCTTCTTTTCTACATCCGATGCCGTAGTGGCGATAAGGCGGTCAATTTCCTTAAGGGGATCACTGTTTTTATTGAGTGCAAAAACAGAGCTATTACCCACTTTTGCCCATTCTTTTTGTAACACATCCTGCCTATCTCCGCCTGGGGTGTTAATACCGGAAAGTACCAACCTAAAACCTAGATCACGCATGGACACAGCGCCCTGCTGCTGAAAAAAAGCTACCTCTTCGCGTCGCCCGGGATAAATTTCTTCTAAGCCAGAGAGATAACTCCCCCCCTTGCGCACAAAACCGCCGGCAGAACCATGCAAACGCCCCCCAAGGGAAAAGCGAAAAATGTCCAACACCATCTCTGCCGCATTACCGGCTGAGTCATATATCCCAAGGGCATTGGCCTTACGCGAGCCGATGCGAGCGGGGTGTTCTGCAATGCGGCTAACGTTTTCTGGACGAAAAACAGCATAATCCTCGTAATTATCCCCTTTCTTCATGGGGAAAAAGTTTGACTCTAACAGTTCCTGACTGGTGGATTTATGCCCACCCCGAGCGGCATATTCCCACTCCACTTCCGTGGGCAAGCGCAAAAATCCCACATTACGACTATCGCCATTAAAACGAGGTAAAGACTTAGGAGCATTTTTCAAAAGCCACTCAGTATATTTTTGTGAAAAAGCCACCGCATCATACCAAGTGATATCAGTCTTTGGGCGTACATTTTTATTATTAGGGGTAGGACACTGTCCCGTCATAATGGCTTCATATTGTAAAGCCGTTACTTCATACTTTCCTATAAGATAATAAGAAAATTTGCCTTTGGGTGCTTCTTTAACCCAGTTAAGGGGCAAATCCTTAGCGGAAAAAGGCGCCGCAAGAGTTGTGGTGTGCCGGCTATCATAAAAAAGGCGCTGAGCATTACCCGGATTATCATAGCCAAAACGGGTGCTCATATCCCACAAAAAGCCCTCGGCGGGCACTCCCACCACCTTAAAAGCCATAGATAGTTTACAAGGCATGGGCAAAAGCACGTCTGAGGCATGGGCATGAGGATTAAAAGCGTCAGCAAGTTTGGCACTGTTTTTAGGTACAAGCGCCCCTTGTGCGGGTATAACAAAAAAGTGCAAAAACACACACAAAACTAAATACATGCGCACATTACACATCTCGGATAACCTCAGAAGGCACAATTTTTGCCGCTTTCATGGCAGAAAAAAATGTTGCCCCAAGAGATAAAAACACCACGAGACAAAAGCCCAATAAAAGATGCCCAAAGGGTATAGAGCAGATTTCCTCCACGGAGTTTTGACGGCTGGCATGGAAAAGATAGTCAATAAAATACGCTGCCAAGCTGTATAGCATTGTCGCTAGCACCGATCCTAGCACCGCCGTTGCCAAGGATTGGCATAAAGGAAAAGCCATAATGGCCTTAGCATCATAGCCCACAAGGCGTAAGATGCCTAAATAGCGTTCTTTACGACGTACAGAAGCTAGGGCACTGCTGGCAGTGGACGCCACAAAACCCAAAGCGGCGGTGGTACCTATGAGGGCAAAAATAAGATTAAGTGAAGTATTCAAAGCTTGTACAGTGGCAATTTCCTCTGCTTTGGTATACACTTCAATGCCCTTAATACTAAAATATTCTCGCAACTCAGTAACACTCTTTAAGTCTTTGGCATATAAACGAAAAGACGCATAAATTCTTTCGGTGGCAGGGGGGGCATCTCCTGTAAAGCCTTGCGCCTCTGTTAAGCGAGAATCACTTTGTGGCTTGCGCCCGTCTCGATAATTTTCCGTAGCTTCTAGCAAGGTTAAAGGCACAAAGGCCACTTCTCTTTGTTGAACCTCAAGAGGCAACACCGCTTCCACCCAAAGTGGAATTTTAGCTTTTTGTACCTTACCCTTCTGCGTGCGTTCCACATAGCCATCAAGCAACATTCCCGCCTTAGCCTGAATTCTGCGGGCACCTTCTGCGGACAATGTTACAGCAAAAGCATCCTTGGGACGAGGCGTGACTTTTTGCATATGGGGCATTAACAAGGTGTCGCCTTTGTCCGTAGGTTCAAGTGAAACAGTAACACGTCTAAAAGCGCTGGTTTCGCCCTTGGGAGTAATAGCCATAGTGGCTGAAATTGCTCGTGTTTTTGGCATAATAAAGCCTACTTGCGGGGTCTTTTTTAAGCCGTCTATCCATGTTTGCGTATAGTGCCCACTGGCTACGGGGATAATTTCTAAATTATGAGGATTATTTTGTAATCTGTCAGTCATGGTGGTGATAATACCATACTTAACCCCATATAAAATGAGTAAAGGGGTGAGCACCGCAGCAAGAGAAAGCACTGCGCAAGCCGAAAGCAATCTCTCGTGGTAATAATCCTTTAAAGCAAGAAGGCAAGCTTTAGCTATCATACTTCCCCCTGCTTTGTAAGGAAATTTCAAGACCTTGGGCATGTATTTCATTGTGAGTATCAATATAGGCGTGAATATGCGCTTCGTGATGTATATTGTCAGTATCGTCATGTGCTGCAGTCTGCTCTACTTGCGGTGTATGCTTTACATGAGGACGGCAAATGTGAGCTTGCACCAAACGAAAACCAGCGGCTTTGGCAATGGCCGGTGCATGGCTAACCATTACCACAGAAATATTTTTTTCTTTAGCTTCGGTGATAAAAAGCTCCAACACAAGCTGAGCATTATACGGATCAAGAGAAGCCACAGGCTCATCAGCTAAAATGAGCTTAGGCTTATGGATAAGGGCGCGGGCAATAGCAAAACGCTGACGTTCCCCCACAGACATTTGCGCCGGTTTTTTCAAAAGCAAATGTTCTATATCAAGTATCTGTGCCACATGCTCAATATCTTCAGCATGTTCTTGCACAGCGCACGCAAGCATTATATTGTCATAACCACTCAAAAAAGGTAACAGTCCTCCCGTTTGTAAAACATAGCCAATATACTTTTGCCGCACGGCCGCAAGCTTTGCCAACTGCGCATTTTTCCAAAGCATAAGGATGTCTATGGGCAATTCCTCAGGGCAAAATGTAAACTGGCTCACATTTTCAGCATCGTTGTGTGCATCGGGCTCAAGCGCTGTAGAGAGTAAGTCTAAAGCGGTACTCTTACCACAGCCGCTCGGCCCTACAAGCGCCACAAGCTCCCCCCTTTGCACATGAAAATTGTCCACATGCAAAGAAAATGCGCCATTGTGCGTATAGGCCTTATGAAGATTTTTTACGGTGATAATATTAGTGGTGTTTTTCATATAAGAATTAGGAGTATTTAAGAAGTGAGTATTTTTTTCTGAGGAAAATCTTTTGTAATAAAGTGAGTGTGTTGCTGGGGGAAAATCTTTTGAAACAAAAGGTTCTTCCCCCAGACCCCCTTTCCAAAAAACTTTCAATGCGGCAACACCCTTTTGTTTAAGTATAATTTTACCGCCACAAAACTTTGAAAGAGGGCGTCGAAAATTAAACGAAAAAAGCCCCTCTTCTAACTGCACCCAGTGGGCGGTTCAAAAAGGGTAAAATGCGAGGAGGACGAGTTTTTTTGCGCAGGAAGTGTATACAGACATACATGACCAGAGCAAAAAACGAGTATGACGAAGCAGTTTACCCTTTTTCAACCGCTTACTAGGTGTATTGGGGCTCAATTTCCTTTACTATTTGAAAGCCCTTCATGGCTTTCACGGTGCCACCAAGGCCATAATATTTCGTGACCCCAGCCACCGTACACGGTAGCAAATCTTCCACGTCAGTATCAAGTACCAGCACGTCCCCTTTTTGCATTCGCAAGAGCTGGTTACCGGTAATTTGAGTATTACCAAAGTGTATTTTAAATTCCACCGGCGTTTCCATAAGACGCTCTTTAAGACGCGCCACCCAAGCATGGTCAACCTCAAGGCGTTCCGTTTGGAAGCTTGCATGGAGTTTTGAGCGAATAGGTTCAATGGTCGCATAGGGCAAACAAACCACCATACTGCCTATGGTATTATCAAGCTCCACCTCAAAGGTGATAACTACCACCACGTCTGATGGCGGCACAATGGCAGCAAATTGAGGATTAATTTCCGACCGCACCATTTCAAATTTTACATCATGCACAGGACGCCATGACTCTTCCAAGGTATCTAAGGAAATTTTAATAATTTTATCCACCACGGCTTGTTCGATGCGAGTAAATTCTCGCCCTTCTACCTTGGGTTGAGACCCTGCGCCACCAAAAAAGTTTTCCACAAGGGCAAAAACAAGACGGGAATCCACTACAATGATAGCATTACCACGAAGAGGATCCATCTTAAAAATGTTAAAACTGGTGGGCACAGGCAAAGAGCGGATAAACTCTCCAAACTTAGCCATATCAATGGAAAAAGGATTTAATTATACACGTTTGCGCAATGCATTAGAGAG
>CAYJHS010000187.1:0-5543 GCA_964369815.1 uncultured Desulfovibrionaceae bacterium | reverse complement strand
CATATTGCAAGGATTACTCATCACAAAGCAAGGTAAGCTACCTATGAGGATGTTGCAAAATGCAATTGGTGTCGATGAAATTGACACCAGTATTTTTGTAATATTCTCATAAGGTAGTGAATAATCAGCGATAGTTTTTTTTCGAGTTGAGGCAATAGCCACATTTAATTAAAAAATTTTACCAAGCCTCATACAGTCATCCATACATGCATGAAATAAGAACGCCGTACACATTGCCTTCACATTTTCACAGTTTTCTTGACAGCCTGCTTATAAATAGACTAGCTTCACACCTTACAATTCCGTTTATATTTTACAACTAACTTTATTTTATGAAAAAAAATCCTCTTATCTATCTTGTGGGGGCACGTGCCTCAGGGAAAACTACCCTTGCCAAGGAACTAAGCGCACATCTTCAATGTTCTTTTGTGGATACCGACACCTTTATTCAAGAAAAAGCCGGTTGTTCCATTGCAGACATGGTGGCAGAACATGGCTGGGAATATTTTCGTAATGCTGAAAGTGCCGCCCTGCAGACACTTACGCAAAAGCACCAAGAAAAACAAGCAACCTGCATCATCGCCACAGGCGGCGGTATGGTACTGCGATCTACCAACCGTGATTTTATGCAAGAGCATGGTTTTGTATGTTATTTATCTGTTCCTGCAAAAGAGCTATACGCTCGCCTATGTACCGACCCAAAGCACGAACAACGTCCTGCCCTTGGCAATGTAGGTTTATTAGAAGAAGTACAACAAACCCTAGAAGTACGTTTACCTCTTTATAAAGAAGTGGCGCATCTAATTGTTGATGCCACTTGCCCACCTGCGCAATTAGTACAAGAAATACAAACAAAAGCATCTACATTTTTTAATAAAACTCTATAAAAACACGAAGGATAATATATATGACAGGAAGTACCTTTGGACATACTTTTCGCCTTACAAGCTTTGGTGAATCCCACGGCGTAGGTCTTGGGGGCATTGTGGACGGTTGCCCCGCCGGTATTGCCCTTGATGTGGATTTTATACAACAATGCCTCAATGAGCGTCGCCCCGGACATGCCCGTCAAAAAACTAGTGGGAAAGCCGCCGATAGCCTTGCCGGCACAAAGCGCAAGGAAGCTGACGCCGTACGTCTTCTCTCCGGCGTTTTTGAAGGAAAAACCACCGGTACTCCCATCGCCTTTGTGGTATTTAACGAAGACCAACGCTCTAAAGATTATGACGCCCTCAGCCTTTGCTATCGCCCTGGACATGGAGACATGAGCTATGACGCTAAATATGGCCTGCGTGACCATCGTGGCGGTGGACGATCCTCTGGACGAGAAACCCTTGCCCGTGTGGCTGGCGGTGCCATTGCACAACGTTTTTTACAGGGGCTTGGCGTAGAGCTTTTTGCATCCACGGTGGAGCTTGGTGGCATTGCTCTGCCCGACCCGAACCTTGTAGACATGCCGGGGGCGCAAGAGCGAGATTTTTTTGCCGCACATGACAGTGTCATAGACGCTTGGGCGCAAAGGGTCGCAGAGGTGCGTGGCCAAGGTGACACCCTTGGTGGCATTGTCCGCCTTGAAGCTCGCAATGTGCCCGCTGGCCTTGGGGAACCGGTGTTCCAAAAACTTGACGCCATGCTCGCCGGAGCACTCATGAGTGTTGGGGCGGTCAAAGGTGTAGAAATTGGTTCAGGCTTTGCGGCAGCACGCATGCTCGGCTCACAGAACAATGACCCCCTACTCAGCAAGCATGTTAACAATAAAGTAAATTTTGCTAGCAACAATGCCGGTGGCATATTGAGCGGCATCTCTTCCGGACAGGATATTATTGTGCAAGCTGCCATCAAACCCATACCTTCCATTGCTAAAGAACAACAAAGCATCAATCCGCAAGGAGAAGCAGTAAAGCTCGTTGTGGGCGGGCGACATGATATTTGCGCCATCCCACGAGTGGTGCCAGTACTCAAAGCCATGCTGGCACTGACCCTTGCCGATGCCGTGCTTATGCAAAAACGCATGGGAGTGTAAATTAGGAATTTGTTAAGACTTCTGGGGGGGGAACTTTTTGAAAAAAGTTCCCGCCCCCCAGACCCCCCACCCTCAAAAACTTTTTAATGCGATGATATTCCATTGTTTAAATATACATCTTACCGCAACCAAGTTTTTAGCACGAGTAGAATATGGCCTCTTGCCTAATGCCTGCTCCAGCAGTATACTTAAGGTATGAAAAACCCTCCCTCCAACTTCCCCCCTCTTGCGCCGTCTTTATCTTTTGTGGGCATAGCTGCAGAAGTAGAGGAAATAGCTGACGATGACAGTCTGCCTCTATACTTAAATCCCGTTTCTGCCGGTTTCCCCTCCCCTGCCGATGATTATGTAGAAGAGCAGCTTAATTTACACAGCTATCTGGTACGCAATCCCGCCGCTACCTTTTTTTTACGAGCGCAAGGCGAATCCATGATCAATGCCGGTATCCATCACGGAGATTTGCTTATTGTGGATCGCTCCCTTGAAGCCGCCCACGGACGTGTGGTCATAGTAGCACTGGATGGAGAGCTCACGGTGAAACGTCTTGTACGGCGTGAGCGAAAGGTCTTACTTCTACCAGAAAATCCTGATTATGCACCCATAGACATAACAGAGCGTGAACACGTGCATATTTGGGGGGTGGTTTCTCATGTCATCCACAAATTATAATATGGCGTACCATGCCCCTACTCTCTGGGGCCTTATGGATTGCAATAATTTTTACGCCTCCTGTGAGCGCATCTTCCGCCCTGACCTTTGGCAACGCCCCATTGTGGTTTTATCCAATAATGATGGATGTATTGTGGCGCGTTCCGCCGAAGCTAAAGCCCTTGGCATTCCCATGGGAGAACCGGAATTCAAAGCCCGTGCTTTTTTAAAAAAGCATAATGTAGCGGTATTTTCTTCCAACTATGCGCTTTATGGCGACATGTCACAAAGAGTTATGCAAACGGCTGAAAGTGTCATCCCCTCCCTTGAGCAATATTCCATCGATGAAGCATTCTTGCGCTTTCCCCCCGCAGTACAGATACAAGCTATTGAAGCGGCACAGCTCATGCGTGAACGAGTTTTGCAATGGACAGGCATCGCCGTCTCTGTGGGACTTGCCCCCACACGCACCTTGGCAAAACTTGCTAACCATCTTGCGAAAAAAATGCAGCAGGGGGTCTATCTTTTTCCCACAGAACGCTCAGCGCAAGACGCTGTCCTTGCAAAAGTAAGTGTGCAAGACGTATGGGGCATCGGACGTAAACATGCGGCAAAGCTTACATCTTATGGCATTGTAAACGCTAAAGATTTACGTGATGCCCATGATGATTGGTTGCGCCAAAAACTCTCTGTCACAGGTCTGCGTACCGCCCTTGAATTGCGTGGTCTGTCTTGCATCGACGAAGAACTTGCCCCCACCCCTCGACATACACTGGTATCTTCGCGCTCCTTCGGACAAAAGGTTACGAGTAAAGAACATTTAGCCGAGGCCATTTGTACCTTTGCAGTCAATGCGGCGGCTCGCTTACGCCATGAAAAATTGCTCACCAAGGGCATTGCCGTACATATTCGCTCTTCTAAACATATAAAAACCTTACAAAGCGGTATGCCGTATAATAAAACTTTACAGGTAACCTTTCCCGAGGCTACCGATGATAGCCAATACCTTCTCCAAAGCGCTTTGCACGCTCTTGAGAATATATACCTAGAAGGAGTCAATTACGCTAAGGCCGGCATCATGCTTTTTGACCTTTGCCCTACGCATGCTTTCCAAACAAGCCTTCTTTCTTTCATGCACACGGAAAAAAAAGTGCAAAACAAAAAACTTATGACTGCTCTTGACAGTATCAACGCCCGTTATGGAAAACACACCTTACGCTATGCTGGGCAAGGTGTAGACACAAAAGCGCCGTGGCGTATGCGTCAAAAATATCTTTCCCCTAAGGTTACTACGGCGTGGGATAGCCTGCCACATGCCCATTGTCGTTAACTTTTGAGGCCTTTGCGTAATTTATCGTATAGGGTCTCACAAACTAAAAATCAAAACTAGGTGAAGCTTTGCTTCGCCGCTAATGGTTAATTTTTATGCCTCTTGCTCTGCACACTGAATTTTGTCATAAGAGCATTTTTTACATTCTTAACAGCAGAATTATATTTAAAATAATTTTGCAGAGCTTTCTATACAGGAGAATAACTATGTCTTCAAAACTTTATGTCGTCATGGTGGGACTGCCAGCCAGAGGAAAAAGCACCCTGGCCAAGCGCATTTGTGAAGGTCTGCGAGATGAAGGTACGCAAGCCGCCATCTTCAATAACGGCAATGTGCGTCGCCTGTTAGCAGGGCCAGAATCCTCTGAAGCGCAGTTTTATTCACCTAACAATGTCTATGGCCGTGAAGCCCGTGAAAATATTGCCCTTGAAAACATGGCAGAAGCGCGTAAATTCTTGGCGCAAGGTGGCGACGTGGCTATTTTGGACGCTACCAATGCCAGCCGTAGCCGAAGGCAAATCACCAATGCTACGCTCACCGATCATCCCATCTTATATGTGGAATGTGTCAACGAAGACCCGCTCCTCTTAGAACACTTTGTACGTCGCAAATGCCTCTTACCGGAATTTAAGCACATGGCAGAAAAAGACGCTTTGGAGTGTTTCACCAGTCGCATTGGTTATTATGAGCAAATATATACGCCTGTGGGTGCGGACGAGCGATATTGGATACGCGTAGACGCCGCCGCCAACAGCATTATTACCGAGCATCCGTGCGACGGTTCACCGCACTATCCCCCCATTCGGGATATTGTAGTTTCCCGTTGGGTGCGTAATCTCTATCTTATGCGACACGGACAAACGCATTTTAATTTAGAGGGACGTATTGGTGGCGACCCATCCCTCACAGAAAAAGGTGTCAAACAAGCAGAGGCCATGGCAGCGCATCTACAAGACGCACATATACCATGGATTTTTACATCTACTCGCTTGCGCTCTCACCAAACAGCGGCTCCTCTACTCGCTACACGCCCTGACGCACGCAGCATTTCACTAACGGAATTTGATGAAATTTGGTCAGGTGTATGCGAAGGCATGCGCTACGAAGACATTCGTAACACCATGCCCTATGTGACAAAGCAGCGCAATGCCGACAAATACGGTTACGCCTACCCCGAAGGCGAAAGCTACGCCATGTTACGAGAAAGAGTAAGTAAGGGGCTTGGGCGGGCACTTTTCCTTGCCGGTGATTCCCCCCTACTCATTGTGGGACATCAAGCTGTAAACAGAAGTATTCTTTCCCTTTTCCTTAATCAGCGTTTAGAGGATATCCCCTATATTCACATACCGCAAAATCAATACTATCATATTTCCACAACGCCACGACGTAAGGTGTTTGAATTGATACGCTTTGTGTAGTGAATATTGTATCTTTTATGGATATGTGCTTATTGCCTTAGCTCAATATATGAAACAAAGGTTTTATTACGCTTTTCATTGGTATAGTATAAAAATACTGGCATCAATTACATCGATGCCAATT
>CAYJHS010000186.1:0-5608 GCA_964369815.1 uncultured Desulfovibrionaceae bacterium | reverse complement strand
ACAACCTTTGATGGCGTGTTATTAAGCCCGCACCCGGCGGAAAAGTTTTTTATTACCGATACTACTTTTCGTGATGGGCAACAAGCTCGCCCACCGTATTCTGTAAAGCAAATAGCGAAAATTTTTGATTTACTCCATAAATTAGGCGGCAAAAGTGGCCTTATTCAGGCTTCCGAATTTTTTATTTATTCTGGCAAAGATCGTAAAGCTATAGAAATGTGCCGTTCCAGAGGGTATCGTTTCCCTCGTGTTACGGCGTGGATTCGTGCCCATAAGAACGATTTGAAAATGGCACGTGACATGGAATTTGACGAAGTTGGTATGCTTACCAGCGTGTCTGATTATCACATCTTTATGAAGCTTGGGAAAACTCGCCAGCAAGCTATGGATATGTATTTAGATATAGCACGGCAGGCACTGGAATGGGGTATTATTCCTCGTTGTCACTTTGAAGATGTAACTCGTGCAGATATTTATGGTTTTTGCTTGCCACTGGCGCAAAAACTCATGGAGCTTGGGCGTCAAGCTTCTATGCCGGTGAAAATCCGCTTGTGTGATACCATGGGCTATGGTGTACCCTATGCCGGAGCGGCTTTGCCTCGTTCGGTACAGCGCATTGTGCGTGCTTTTATTGATGAAGCCTTGGTTCCCGGCGAGCATTTGGAATGGCACGGGCATAACGATTTTCATAAGGTATTGGTCAACGGTGTTTCGGCGTGGCTTTCGGGTTGCGGTGCTGTTAACTCCACCTTGCTTGGCTTTGGGGAGCGTACCGGTAACACTCCTTTAGAAGCTTTAGTTATTGAATATATTTCCTTAACGGGCGATGATGCAGCGGCAAATACTCCTGTTATTAGTGAAATAGCAGAATATTTTAAGACCGAACTTGACTATGCTATTCCGCACAACTATCCGTTTGTAGGGCGTGATTTTAACGCAACCTCTGCCGGTGTGCACGTGGATGGATTAGATAAGTGTGAAGAAATATACAATATTTTCGATACCAAGCAAATTCTTGGGCGCTCAGTGCCAATTATCATTACCGATAAATCCGGAAGAGCGGGCGTTGCCTATTGGATCAACAATACCTTTAACCTCGTTGACGAAGAGAAAATCAATAAGAGACACCCTGCAGTGGGACTTATTTATGATGATATTTTAGCCGTATATGAAAAAACGGGGCGTAATACGTCCTTTGCTCATGACGAAATGCTCGCCCTTGTACAATGCCACATGCCGGAGCTGTTTGAATCAGAATTTTCCGCCATGAAGCGTCTTGCCGGTAAGCTTTCTTCACACTTACTCTTAAAGATTGCCAAGTATGAAACCCTTCTGGAGGACCTACAAGTTGCCGAAGAGCGTCTTATGGAATTTGTGCGCACCTACAACTTTATTCAGTATATATTCTTGACTGATACTAAGGGGAAACTGCTGTGCACGGCTGCTGGTCAGGATCCTGCTTTTGAAAATAGATACGACAAGCAACCTAAGGGCTGCGATCTTTCCATGCGTGAATGGTTCCTTGAACCCATGCACTTGGGTAAGCTTCACATTATGGATGTGTATCAATCAAACTTTACGGGCAAGCTTATTTTTACTGTATCTTGCGCCGTTACCGATGCCAAAGATAATATTTGCGGGATTATTGGCGCAGATATCCAATTGGAAGAGCTTTTGAAGCGGGCAAAAATGCTTTCTGCTGAAAACCAAGAGCCTGAAGAAGAATAATTATAAAAGCATTATATAGAAAATAATTGAGGAACATACTATGTCACAAAATCTCACCCATAAGATTATCCGTGCACACTTAAAGCATGGTGAAATGGTTGCCGGTCAAGAAATCGGCTTACAAATTAATCAAACTTTGACTCAAGATGCCACAGGAACCATGTCATGGTTGCAGTTTGAAGCCTTGGGCGTGTCTCGAGTGCGCACGGATTTGTCCGTAAGTTATGTTGATCACAACACCATGCAGGCAAACTTTAGAAATGCCGATGACCATAACTTTTTACGCACCATGGCGGCAAAGTATGGCGCACTGTTTTCTCCTGCCGGTACCGGCGTGTGTCATCAGTTACACTTAGAAAACTTTGCTAAACCTGGCGTGACGCTCATTGGTGCTGACAGCCATACCCCTACAGCCGGTGGTATTGGTGCTTTGGCCTTTGGGGCGGGGGGGCTTTCTGTGGCTTTGGCCATGGCTGGGCGTCCTTATGAAATCACTATGCCCAAGGTTTTGCGTGTGTGGCTTGAAGGCGAACTTACTGGCTGGGCAACAGCTAAAGATGTGATTTTATATGTTTTGCAAAAACTCTCTGTGAAGGGCGGCGTGGGCTATGTACTTGAATATGCCGGCCCTGGTGTGGCGACTTTGACCGTACCTGAACGCTCTACCATCACCAATATGGGAGCAGAGCTTGGGGCAACGACTTCTATCTTCCCCAGCGATGATGTGACAAAAGCCTTCCTTACAGCACAAGGCCGCGCAGGAGACTGGATTGCGCTTAATGCTGATGAAGGTGCAAGCTATGAGAGTGAACTGCGTGTGGATTTAAGCAGTATTGAACCTCTTGCCGCCGCCCCCTTTATGCCCGATAATGTGGTGCGTATTGCGGATTTAGCTGGGCAAGAAGTCTCTCAAGTGGTAATCGGCTCGTGTACAAACTCTTCCTTTACTGACTTGCGTCAAGTGGCGTCTGTGCTCAAGGGTAAGTCCATAAACCCGGCTACGCCAACGCTCATGGCTTCCGGCTCAAAGCAAGTGTTGACCATGCTTGCTGCAGAAAATGCTTTGCATGATATGCTTATGGCGGGTGTGCGTTTGTTAGAATGTGCTTGCGGCCCTTGTATTGGCATTGGCGGGGCGCCTTCTTCCGGTGCGGTAACGGTGCGTACTTTTAACAGAAATTTTGAAGGCCGCACAGGCACCAAAGATGCAAAATGTTACTTAACAAGCCCACTTACCGCTGCGCAAGTGGCTTTACATGGTAAATTTACCGATCCGGCCACCTGGGGGCCTGCACCGGCAAAAGCCTCCTTACCTGAAAATGTGCCAAGCATTGTTCATTTATTTGTACAGCCTGCGCCGGAAAATAACTCCGTAGAAGTGCTCTATGGGCCCAATATTATTCCGCTTAAAAAATACGCTGCCCTTCCTGAAAACTGTAATGGCACCGTGGCTATTGTGCTTCCTGACAATATTACCACTGACCATATTGTGCCTGCTACGGCAGAAATTTTGCAATTGCGCTCCAATGTACCTGCTATTGCGGAATTTGTGCTTACTCGTGTGGATGAAAACTTCCCTAAAAAAGCGCAAAGCATTGAAAATGGCGTTATTGTTGCCGGAGAAAATTATGGGCAAGGCTCCAGTCGTGAACATGCCGCCATTGCCCCACGGCACCTTGGGATTTGCTGTATTTTGGCACGCTCCTTTGCTCGTATCCACCGCACTAACCTTATTAATTCCGGCATTGTACCTTTGCTTTTTGTCAATGCTACTGACTATGATGCTATTCAAGCCGACATGCCTGTGCACATTGATACCACGGCGCTGCAAGCTGGCGGAGAATGTGTCATACGCATTGGACAAAATGATATTACCGTAAAAAATGATTTAAGCGAACATGAGCTTAGTCTTGTGCGTGCAGGTGGTTTGCTTAATACGGTAAAGTAAAGCGTATCTATTATAAATAATTGTTTTTGTGACTATTGCCTTTACTTAGCAAAAACAAGTGATTGCTGATTATTTGCTACCTTATGAGGATATTACAAAAATGCTGGTGTCAATTTCATCGACACCAATTGCATTTTGCAACATCCTCATAGGTAGCTTAGTTTTATTTGCAATAAATAAACATTGCGGTATACAAAGTTAAGTTTTTCACTGGGATAATATAAAAATACAATTGGCATCGATGCAATTGATGCCAGTATTTTTCTACTATACCAGTGAAAAACGCTATCAAGCACCTACTATAGGATGCTGAGTTAAGGTAGTGCCCACATTATTTTTATAAAATATACAAAACCCCACACCACGACGATTGTACGCTTTTGGTGTGGGATATTTTTATGCTGTGTTAGTACGACCATTGTTAATATTTTGAGAAGAGTGCTTTTGACATTATGCGCCACTTGCGCTAGGAAGCACAAAGATTATGGAATATCTGGTAATTGCTTTATTTTCAGTGGCTTTGCTTGTCAGCATGCTTTGGGGTTTTCATCTTTTATATGCCCTTGTCTTTGGTTATGTGGTTTTTTTTACTTATGGTTTATATACGGGTTGTACGGTAAGGAAGCTTCTACAAGAATCATGGGAGCATAGCAAAAATATCGGTTCCTTGCTCCTGATTTTTTGCCTTATTGGTATTCTCACCGGCACGTGGCGAGCATCCGGCACCATCGCTTTTTTGGTGGTAGAAAGTAGTCTTATTCTCATTCCATCACTTTTTCTTGTGAGTACCTTTTTGCTTTGTGCTTTGGTTTCTCTGCTGACGGGCACAGCCTTTGGCACTTCCGCCACCATGGGCGTTATTTGCATGACCATGGGCAATGTTTTAGGGGTGGATTCTGCATACTTAGGTGGCGCAATTTTGTCTGGAAGCTACTTTGGTGACAGAATGTCACCCATGTCATCAAGCGCGCATTTAGTGGCAAAAATCACTCAAACAAACATTTTTTTGAATATAAAAAGTATGTTTTATTCGTGCTTATTGCCAACATCCCTTACCTGTGTGCTCTATGTTTTTCTTGGGCGTCAAAATCTTGGAAGTACTGTTCCCACAGATACGCTTGTACTTTTTCAGGAGAATTTCGCCTTATCGTGGCTAGTGGCGACTCCTGCTCTCTTTATGATTATATTGGCATTTTGCAAAATTCATGTGCGCATTATCATGCTTGCCGGTATTTTAAGTGCCAGTGTCTTGTGCTTATATGTTCAAAACATGACATTTGTAGAATTATTACAAGTGTATTGGGGAGGTTTTCAAAGTAGCAATATGATTTTAAATAGCATACTTGGTGGCGGTGGGCTTGTCTCTATGCTTACAGTGGCTTGTATTGTGGCTATTTCTTCTTCCTATGTGGGGCTATTTCAGGCTTCTAACTTGTTGGGAAATATAAAGGAACACATTGCGCATCTTGCACATAAGGTCAGCCCATATGGAAGTACCATGATTATTGCGTTATTTACTTGTATGATGACGTGTAATCAAACCCTTTCCATATTTTTGACAAAATATTTGTGCGATAAACAGTATTATGCAACTGAAGACCTTGCGCACGCTATTGAAAATACAACAGTAGTTATGGCTGGACTTGTGCCGTGGAATATTGCTTGTTCTGTCGTTTTAGCCAATATTCACGCACCTATAATGAGCATTTTTTATGCTTTTTTCTTATATTTATTACCGCTTTTAAGTATTTGGACATTTTCACGTAAGGTGTAAGGCTTGTGCACATAGTATTGTTATTGCAATGCTTCATCTAAAATGCGTAAATTTTCTTCCATTTCCAAGTTTCTGCGGGGCTCTTTGCCGTTTTTTTCCGCTTGTTCTTTAGCTTTGGCCTGCTTTATAAAATAGTCATCTAGCATGGGGATAGGGTT
>CAYJHS010000185.1:0-5641 GCA_964369815.1 uncultured Desulfovibrionaceae bacterium | reverse complement strand
TTTCAAAAAGTTCCCTCCCCCCAGCAAAAAATCATTCCTCTATACTACTTCTTAGCAAAGTAATCTACCAAGACTTCCACCAAGGCTGGAATGGTATATTCTTCTGGTTGAATATGGCAAGGCAGGCCGTGCTTTTCAAGAGTTTTTGTTGTCACTGGGCCAATGGAGGCGAGCTGCACCTCGGGATGTTTCTCTAGGGTTTCCTTATCCACCAAGGCAAGGAAATTATCCACCGTAGAAGAGGAACCAAAGGTGATACTGTGGATACGTCCGGCGGCAAGTTCTTCTAGAACTTCTTCTTTACGGGCACCGGCGGGCCTAGTTTCATAAATGGGTAGCACATGCACATTGGCTCCGGCTTCACGCAGGGCGTCAGGCAAGACTTCGCGGGCTTCTTTAGCTCTTGGTAAAAGAATATTTTGTCCTTGCATACCGAGCTTCAGCATACCTTCCACCACGCCTTCTGCCACATACTTTTCTGGTATAAAATCAGGTTCAATACCTTTTTCTCGTAAAATATCCGCAGTAGCTGGGCCAATGGCGGCGACTTTTTTGCCTTGCCCTGTTCCTAGAGCACGACTATCAAGGCCGTGCTTGGTGAGGCGTTTCCAGAAGTGCTTTACGCCATTGACGGAAGTAAAGACTAGCCACTGATAGTTAGCAAGGTCTTTAATGGCGGCGTCAACCTCGCTGTATTCGTCAAGGTCATAAATTTCGATGGTAGGAAATTGAATCACATGCGCACCCAGCTCTGCCAGCGTATGAGCAAGCCCACTGGCTTGTTCACGGGCACGAGTAACCACAATGCCTTTGCCAAGAAGGGGTTTATGCTCAAACCAGTTAAGCTTATCCCGTAAGCTCACCACATGCCCCACCACAATGACTGAGGGGTTGGTAAAGCCTTGCTTTTGGCTTTCTTCATGCAAAGTACCAAGGGTGGCAGCAAGAGATCGATGTTGCGCCGTAGTGCCCCAATGCACTAGAGCCGCTGGGGTATCTGGAGAAAGGCCAGCATCTATTAAGTTAGTGGTAATTTTAGGTAAATTCTTCATACCCATAACAAAGACAAGGGTAGATGCAGACTCCGCCAACGCCTTCCAATTGTGGACAGAACCGGGCTTTGTGGGATCTTCGTGCCCTGTTATAAGCGTCACAGAAGAGGCAAAGGAGCGGTGCGTTAAGGGAATGCCTGCATATGCTGGCCCTGCAATGGTGCTTGAGATACCGGGCACTTCTTCAAAAGGTACACCGGCGGCGAGCAGTTCTTCGGCCTCTTCGCCACCACGTCCAAAGATATAGGGGTCACCACCTTTAAGACGGGCAACAACCTTACCTTCTTTAGCTTTTTCTACAATAAGGGCATTTATACCGTCTTGGGGCATGGCGTGCTTGTTAGCACGTTTGCCCACATAAATGAGCTCTGCATCTTTACGGGCAAAGTCGAGCATAGCGGCATTGGCCAAAGCATCATAAACGACCACGTCGGCTTTTTCCAAAATATCCTTCCCTTTAAGGGTAAGTAAGCCCATATCGCCGGGGCCAGCGCCAATAAGATAAACCTTCATTATACTTTTCCTCTTGCCAATTCTAAGAGTGTGCGCACCCCAAAGCCCACCGCACCTACGGGAGCAAGAGGGGTCTTCTTAAAGCCCCAATCGGTGCCGGCAATATCCAAATGTGCCCAGCGCACGTCTTTTTCCATAAAGCTTTTAAGGTATAAGGCCGCTGAAATGGCTCCGCCCTCTCGTGCCCCCATGTGTGCAATGTCTGCCACTTCGCTTTTGAGGCCATCTTCATAGGCAGGCCATAGGGGTAATTGCCAAAAATTGTCGCCAACCACCTTACCGATGGCAAGAATTTCATCTACGAGTTGTGTATCATCACTAAACAGCCCCGCCACATCGGTGCCGAGTGCCACCGCGCATGCCCCTGTCAAAGTGGCAATATCCACCACAAAGGCGGGCTTCCACTCTTGCTGTACATAGGTCAAAGCATCGCACAGCGCAAGGCGTCCTTCAGCATCGGTGTTGAGAATTTCCACCGTCTTACCGTTGAGGGATTTTACCACGTCACCAGGACGCATGGCACTGCCGCTGGGCATATTTTCTGCCACAGCAAGCACCCCGATGACACGACGTTCAATATTATTTTGTGCAATGGCTTGCAGGGCTCCAACCACCGCCGCAGCCCCTGCCATATCGCTTTTCATCATGTGCATATTTGCTGCTGGTTTAATGCTTATACCTCCGGAATCAAAGGTTACCCCCTTACCAACAAAGACAATGGGATCTTCCTTTTCATGCCCCTTTGGAGCATACTCCATAACGACCATGCATGTTTCTTGAGAAGAACCTTCGCCCACAGCTAGCAGCGTATTTGCCCCCATTTTGCGTAGTTTCTTTTCATCCAGCTTAGTAAAATCTATGCCTTCAGCCTTGCACATTTTTTGTGCAGCTTCAGCCAAGGCAGTGGGTGTCATGATATTAGGAGGCGTATTGGCAAGGTTTCGTGCCAATATCACACCGGCAGCGGCATATTCTCCACGACGTGCGGCGGCATGGGCCTTGTCTGGCACACTTTTTTGTGTAAAACCAAGGGCAAGCCACTTAGGCTCTGGCTTTACGTCCTTAGTGTCAGTGCGCAAGGAAGTAAACTTATACAAGCCCAAAAAGGCTGCACAAACAGCTTCTTCCACAAGGCGAGAGCTATCGCCCACAAGGGCTTTCAGTGCCGGCATGGGCAATAAAATATTTTCTAGGCCAAGCTCTTGGCACCGTGCCACGGCTGAGGCTACCCCTTTGCGGAAAGTATTCAGAGAAAAGCTTTCCTTCTTACCAAGGCCAATGGCAAGCACTCGAGGCACCGATTGCTTAGGGTGTCCATGAAAAAGGGCCAACTCACCGCTTTTTCCAGAAAAATCACTGCGGCCAGGAGCAATGGTAAACCAAGGACAAATACTCTCAATTTCTGCACAAAGAGCAGCTGGATCTTCATCTTTATAAGCAAAGGTCAATAAAACAGCGGCCTTCCAAAGCTCTGGGCCACCGGCTTGAAAACGTATATCCATAATAAAACTCCTTAAAGGTGTACTATGTTCACATAAAGTGCTTGCACCATACGCAAACTTTGCCCTTTTGCCAAGGAAAAGCACAGGAGAGGATTTGTGGATATTTTGGTATTTTCTGTAAGTTTTTCTGGGGGAAACTTTTGTGAACAAAAGTTGCCCCCAGACCCCCTTCAAAAAACTTTAATAGCGATAAAAGTCTATTGTTTAAATAGGTATTTTGCCGCAATGAAGCTTAAGCCAGGGCATTAACTCTTGGGTGTCCCCAAAAATTAAAGATCGACACGGTTTTGTTGTCGCCACTGAGTAAAAAATTTCGCTAACTCTAATTCACAATATCCTATTGCACACTTTCAAACTTATACCCTGCCTCTTGCTTTTTCACTGCAGAAGCGCCGGGGCGTCCAATGTGCATACCTGCCACCTTTATATCATGTTTTGCAATAAATTCTAAAAGTTGCAAACGAGTTTTTCTGGCCACAACAGGGTCAACATCAAAGACCATTCCCACTTCCGGCATGGGCATTTGAATGCTCGCTACATGCACAATATCACCCCAAAGAAGCAACGCATTTTCCCCATGTCCAACAAAAAAGGCCGTATGCCCAGGGGTATGCCCATAGGCTGCCAAAGCACGTACACCATCCATCAAGGCTAAGCCTTCTTTATCCGAAGAATAGTGCGGCAAGTTCTGAGCTTCAACAAGCTCTTTTGGCTCAAAAGTACGTAACTTTGTTTTGTAAGCCTCAGCCACTTGCTGTGCTTTTTTGAAGCCACTTTGTTGCACCTTGGGCAACTTTGCTTGAATATCCTTGTTGGTCCAATAATCTAATTCTTTTTTAGCTACCCACACCGTAGCATTTGGGAAATTAACCTTACCTTTTGTAAGCAAGCCACCAATATGGTCACCATGCATATGTGTAAGTAAGATGGTATTTATATCCTTAGGGTCAATATTTAATGTCTTAAGATGACTAAAGAGTTGATTGCCAAAGCCGCTATCCACAAGAACACTCCCCTTTGGCCCTTTGATCAGAAAAGTATTTAAATATAAGGGATAGCTTTTACCAGAAAAATATTTTTTTACCACATCGGGCTTCACATTAATGAGCATGCCAATATTACCAGACATTTGATCTTCGGGCAGCACATATACCGTATACTCACCTACCTTATATTCTGTTATCTTTGTTTGAGCATGACCTAAAGCAGTCCCCAAAAACACGCACAAGCATACCGCACACACAGCGGAAAAAATTTTTTTCATGACAAAGCTCCTATTGTGAATTTCTTAACGCAGTATATAAAATCTTTTACACAATGTATACCTTAAAGGCTTACAAACAGCGTATGGTATTTTTACAAGACATTTCTCCCCACAACGCTCTTGCCATTTGTAGCTCTATGCATTATTATAATAGAATATTAATAATAGCGCCCCACGGCTTACAAAATTTTGGCTTTGGGATTTTATCTTTGGAGGATAATATGCGAGATTTACGTGATATGCAAAATGTTCAAAATTACACCGGCATAGAGACTAGCGTCGCTTCTATCTTTATGCGTCAGGTATATCTATGGATGACTGCTGGCCTTGGTATCACCGCCGCTACAGCATGGTATGTGTCCAATACCCCTGCCATCATGAATATAGTTTTTGGCTCTATGGTTGTGTTAATTGCACTTGTCTTTGCGCAAATTGGCCTTGTCATAGCTATTAATTTCGCTATTCAACGTATGTCAGCCTTTATGGCCACAGCGCTCTTTGTGTTGTATTCTGCTTTAACAGGTGTGACGCTCTCCAGTATTTTTATTGTGTATGATATGGGTGCCATTGCCAATGCTTTTATTGTCAGTTCCGGCACCTTCCTTGTGATGAGCGTCTATGGCTGGGTAACCAAGCGTGACCTCACTGCCCTAGGTTCTTTCTTGTTCATGGGGCTCATTGGCCTTCTCATTGCCATTGTGGTGAACTGGTTCCTACAAAGCACATTGCTAGACTATATCATCAGCGGCGTGGGTGTGCTTGTCTTTACGGGACTTACTGCCTATGATACGCAAAAGATTAAGGAATTTGCCGCTAACGCACCATTAAATGACAGCACCGCTGTACGCCGTGGTGTTATCCTTGGGGCATTGACCTTATACCTTGACTTTATTAACCTTTTCCTCATGATGTTACGCTTAATGGGTGGCAATAGGGATTAAACTTTCACGGCAAAAGTTTCATAAAAAAATCCCAATGGCTTACCGTTGGGATTTTTTTATGAAGTATACTATAAAAATGCCCCCTTCCAAGTGTGATTGCGGTAAAAAGTATATTTAAAAACTACACACAGTCACATTGAAAGTTTTTTGAAGGGGGTCTCGGGGTAAACTTTTGTTCAGAAAAGTTCCCCACTTACAACGATTACAAAAATCAACCATTTAACGGCACAGCAAAGCTGCGCCTACGCTTAATTTTCGGCTACCCCCCTTCCAAGTGTGATTGCGGTAAAAAGTATATTTAAAAACTGCACACAGTCGCATTGAAAGTTTTTTGAAGGGGGGTCTGGGGGGAAACTTTTGTTCACAAAA
>CAYJHS010000184.1:4600-5656 GCA_964369815.1 uncultured Desulfovibrionaceae bacterium | reverse complement strand
GGGAGGGGAACTTTTTTTTCCTAAAAAAAGTTCCCCTCCCCAGAAAAAACTCATCCACTATAATATCTTACACCCATCTTCTTCTACAAGCACCATAAACTCTCGGCGTACGCCGCCCCACTCAGGGTAATATAGCCCAGGTTCTACGGTAACCACCATACCGGGCTTTAGTACCGTGTGGCATCTAGGGCTTAAAGACGGTGCTTCATGTGTTTCTAAACCTACCCCATGTCCAAGACCGTGAGTGAAATCTTTTTCCACTCCTTCATCGGCAAACACCTGCCATGCCACTTTGTAAATATCCGAACACTTTTGCCCAGCGCGTATTTCGGCTATGGCGGCTTCTTGAGCAGTACGTACAAGTTGTTGGGTAAGCATGAAAAAATTTGGAGTATCACTGCTTCCCACCCAAAAAGTGCGGGTCTGGTCAGAGCAGTAATCTGCTAAGCGGCACCCCACATCAATGAGTACCGATGAATTTTCGCTAATACATGTTTCTCCTGGAATGGCATGCGGCAAAGCGCCATTTGGCCCCACAGCAACAATACTACTAAAGGCTAGTTCCGAGGCGCCATTTTCCCGAAAAAATTTCTCTATGCCCCACGCTAAATCCGCCTCACTGCGTCCTATGTGCAGCTCATTATATACCCATTCCATAAGACGATGGTTAAGTTCGCAAGATTTTTTCATGCGCATAATTTCATCACTGTCTTTAATGATGCGTAAGGACTCCACGAGGTTTTGTGCCGATGAAAGTGATAGGCCAAGCCCTAACTCCGCATAAAAGGCTGCAGAGACAATAGATTTTTCTACACCAATACGCCCACCCACGGTATCTTTTAGCAAGCGGCTAATATCAGCGGCTGCATTGCCCGAATAAATAAAAATCGCCTCTTCATCCCAGAGGCGTTTAGCTGCGTCCAAATACCGAGCGTCTGTACACAACCAGTCTTTACCACTGGCGGTAATAATTAACCGCCCAGCGCTTTCATTAAATTGTGGGTCGTGAAGATAAAAGCCCCATAAATAAAAAAGATTAGCACCATGGCAGACAAG
>CAYJHS010000184.1:0-4590 GCA_964369815.1 uncultured Desulfovibrionaceae bacterium | reverse complement strand
GGTAAAGTATCTCATATTTTCTGCGGCGGTTAACAGCACGGCATCCAGCCCGGCACCAAACATTTTTTCGCGTAATTTTTCACGGCGCTTGGTATATACTTCTGTGTGCATAGCACTCCTTTCCATTTGTTTTATAAAATATAAACGCTATAAGTGTAACATATTAAACATATTTATAGACATACCTAAAGTAGCCATTTTACTAAGGCCGCACGTAAAGCTTCCGGTTCAATAGGCTTGCCCACGTGATCATTCATTCCCACATCCTGACAAGACTGCCTATCTTCGTTCATGACATTGGCTGTCATGGCAATGATAGGCATATCCTTCAAATGTGGTAGCTGTTCGCCCAATGAGCGAATGGTTCGAGTAGCATCAAGACCATTCATTACAGGCATTTGTAAGTCCATAAAAATGAGGTCATAGTGTTTTTGTTGTACTTTATCCACCGCTTCTTGCCCATTATTAGCAAATTCCAAGTGCATGCCATACTCTTCAAGCATAGCGGCGGCTATCTCTTGATTGATAAAATTATCTTCGGCAATTAACACCTGCTTACCTTTTAAAAGTTCAATATCTTCAATATCTATATCGGCAAGGTTGACTTCACCTTCACGACCATAGGGCAAGAGAGTTTCCATAGCCACAGTTGCCGGAATAGTACACACGAAGGTTGCCCCTTTACCGAGCTCAGAATGAACCTCAATACTTCCCCCCATAAGCTCCACAAGGCGCTTACTGATAGCAAGCCCAAGCCCTGTGCCTCCAAACTTGCGAGAAGTCGAAGCGTCTGCCTGAGTAAAAGGCCTAAACAACATACTTATTTGATCTTCAGAAAGGCCAATACCAGTATCGCTCACACTAAAGCGCAATAAATATTGTTGCGCATTTATTTTTTCAACCACGCCTATATGTAAGGAAATGGCTCCTTCAGTTGTAAACTTAATGGCGTTGCTAAGCAAATTAAGCAGTACCTGATTGAGCCTATCACCATCACCCATAATCATACATGGTACATCGTCGTCAATGGAGCGATGAAAACTCAAGTCTTTTTCTTGAGCAGAAAAAGACATAATACTGTACACCGCATCAATATTAGCAATGAGATTGAAGGGGGCATTTTCTAAATCAAGCTTATTGGCTTCCACCTTAGAAAAGTCCAAAATATCGTTAATGATACGCAACAAACCCTTAGCAGAAATAGTTATTTTATCGATGTAATTAAGCTGTACCGAGTCCAAGTTATCTTTTTTGAATACATGCAAAAAGCCCAGTACCGCATTCATAGGTGTGCGTATTTCATGACTCATGGTAGCCAAAAAGTCACTTTTTGCCCTAGCAGCCTGTTCGGCAGCATCACGAGCTACAATGAGTTCCTTTTGAGCATTTTCTATATCAGTAACATCATGCGCCCATACCATAGAATGCCACTTGCCAAACCACCGTGTACCCAAAGCAGAAATGCGCAAATAGCGTTTCTGCCCATTGCCAGCAGGAACAACAGCCAGAACGTCGCTTACATTACCCCCATTTTCCACATGGTCACGGTAATCACGCCCTATATCAAGTAAATCAAGGTGATCATAGTTTACCTCTTTCCCAACCTCAACGCCTGTCATTTTGTATATTGCTGGGTTGCAATACATGACAACGCGCTCACAAGTATATAAAAAGCCAGTGGGACTACTGTCTAAAATTTCATGTAGCCTTTTGAGCTCATCTTTCAACTTATTCTGTAAATTCAAGGTTTCTGTAATATCAATACTTACATTTACAGCATAAATGACATTGCCTTCATCGTCAAAAACAGGAGATTGAATATTATGGCACACAATTTCATCACCGTTAGCCGGCTTAAAATTAAACACACTGTTTTCAGACACTCCTGTCTCAAAAACCTGTTGAATCATCCTTTGTTGATGTGCATAGGTTTCTGAGTCCATGCCTCTCAAAATACCAACGCCCACATCTGCCATTGTCTCCACACCCAAAAGCTCCAATGAAACTTTGTTTGCAAAACGCACCCCACTTTCTTTAGTGTGCACCATAATAGCATGTGGAATACTATTAATTATTTGCTGCAACTCGTCAGAACGGCTTTTAGCAACCCGCGCTTCAAGGGCACTTTGGTAAGCAGAAATATCTGTGCCTAGCAAAATCCAAAGGCCTTTCCTCTCTTGGTGAGGAATAACAGTGCACTGCATGTGAAACGGCTCCGCAGCCTTAGGGTGTAAATGTAGTGTGAAATTTTTCCCTGAGTGTAAAAGGGCGTGCAGGTCATGGGCGTCAACATCATCCATATAATGCAAAAGCTGTAGATCTTTATCTGTTTCTTCACAGCCAAGATGATTATAAAAATGTGCATTGGCAAAATGTACAATACCATGTGCGTCAATATTAAGATAAAAAATTCCTTGAGCATCAATAACAGCTGAGGAGAACACGCTATATTGTTTATACACCTTGGCCATTTTAAACAAATAAACTATACAAAATATAAGAACAAACAATATACCTATCATTAAAATAATAGAAAAATACCACACATTATCAATGCGTTGCATGGCAGCGTCTCGTGAAACAACCCCAACAGTACTCCACCCCGTATTTCCAATAGGGTTTACACTAATAAAACTATCAACCCCTTTAAAGCGTACAGACTTTTTCTCATCACTCAACTGACGCAACAAGTGCATACTCGCTTGTTCAGGTGAATAATCATTTTCTTCTGCAATTTGCCGATAAATAGACTTTTCAGCAACACCTTTCCCGTCCACAAAACGCCCATGTTCGTCCACAAAAAATACTTCAGTAGCAAGAGGATTTTTTATACTGCCACTGTACGCAAAACGTGGATTAGCACCATCTTCCACAGCTACAAGCACACCAATTATTTCCTTTTCTGGGGAAATAATTGGCACAGAATGAGCTATATAATCTCTATCATACCCCTTACGCTCTACGATATTTGATATCTTGCTTGCACCTTTAACAACTTCGTGAAAATAACTTCTATCAGCAATACTAAAAGCGGCGCCAGTAACTGTTTTCCCATACCCATCTAAATTCGCAAAAAACATGTCTTTCCAGCCATGTTTATCCATTTCTGTACGTAAAACATCAATTTTATCATTCAATTCTATGTTTTTACTAGTAATATCATTAATGTAACTCACGGCACTCAAACGTGCTCTGATGGTTTGTAACCGCTCATCCGCCAGCTGCGCAGCCTGAAAGCCAACAGTCTGAATTGATTCACGAACATTGTTATATAGCACACCTTCAAGCGTAACAATAAAAACAACACCAACGGCTATTATGATGAAGGGAATTAAAAATAAACTGGTAATGGTAATTTTTTCTAGATTAAAAAATTTCATTTTCGCTGAAGTCATAACGTATCCTATGGAAATTATAACTGTAACATAAGTAAACAAAAAAAACGATACTCTACTTTACCATCTTCGAAACCTCTGCACAATCACTTTCAAATATAAATTTATAATTTTGACTTGAAAAACGCTTATACAAAAAACTAAAAATACAGAGATAAAGGCACTAAAACTAACTATTTAACAACGCAATCACGCAAGTAAACTGCAGCAATTTTTGATTTTTGGCCGTATTGACTACTGTCAATACACATGAGAGCCCCACGTAGTAAGTTGCGCAAAATCACATATTTTTACACATTCCTAGCCAAGTCCATTTTTTATAACAAAAAAACTCACAAACTAACACAAAAATAATACATTATATTATTTCAAGACAATAGGAAGTTTTTTGCAAGATTATATTTTAACAAACGTTATACATCACACCACTTGACTATACCTAAAAATATACACTAATGAAAATTTGCCAAGATGTATTTCATATAAAAAATACAAAAATTACAACAACAAAATTCAAGTATTACTTACTTGAATCCTACCATTGATTTTGTAAATCTTACCAAGTTAATGCAAAGCGAAATTAGACATCTCTGTATGTTTAAGGGCAAATTCTTCAGGTGTCATGTTGCCAGAGATTGATGAGGTCGCTGCTCGTTATACTGGCTCATTCAACTATCAGTAATATCCCGAACCTCACTTAACTTTTTAAAAACATAAAAAATTATTATAACAATGCAATGCATGAAGTACAGTGCGATTTTCAACGAATTTGCATCAACAAATGCAGCCCAAATACTACCCCACAAAAAACTCTTTCTCAACACTACAAATAACCATTCAATGCGAAATAACAATACTGTGCTCCACAAGCGCACTCAACACCTTATCATTCACCTAGACCCCGTATAAAAAATACTGGGAAAAAGCTATATACGCACACCTCTCCAAAAATAAATAGCTTCAGAACAAACAACAACACCTAACCCACCTATTAATTTGAGTTTTAATTTTTACATTAAATGCTTGACAAAACCAATTCTTAGAAATATATTACTCTTCTGGGTGTTAGAGACCCATCATGTCGCGGGGTGGAGCAGTTTGGTAGCTCGTCGGGCTCATAACCCGAAGGTCGTAGGTTCAAATCCTGCCCCCGCAACCAACCGAAGGTATAACAAAGAACGACAATGTCCATAAA
>CAYJHS010000183.1:0-5666 GCA_964369815.1 uncultured Desulfovibrionaceae bacterium | reverse complement strand
AATTTCTGACGCAGAACGCACTGAAAAGATTGATTTTGCAAAAGAACGCAAAAGTGTAACAAAGGCAGAACGCACTGAAAAGATTGATTTTGCAAAAGAACGCAAAAGTGCAACAAAGGCAGAACGCACTGAAAAGATTGATTTTGCAAAAGAACACAAAAGTCACAATAAAACACCCCAAAACTTGACTTTACAAAAAACGCAAAAGTGTAGCGAACGTAAAAATACAACCCCCCCCCTCCCTATCTTCTTAAAAAAAGAATCCACACACTATCCCCCACCTCGTACAAAATACACAATAAGTTACACTTGGACTTTTCATAGAAAAAAAGGTATCAACAACCAACAACGCCTTCTTCACACAATATAAATCCTCAAGAAGCCGTTACAATTTCCTGTCCCCATAAGGAGTAAAAAAATGAAAAAAATTCTCTACACCTTAAGCCTATGTGCCTTAACCATCATCACCCTTACTACCCCTGCCCTTGCCCAAACAGACGCCAACTGGTGGGGCACTTTCTGCAAACAAGACAAAAGCCTGTGCATTTTCATCAATAACGTTGGACAAAACAAAATGGGAATTTTTCATTTCCGCTATAGCTTTACCAACAACACAGGCAAAGAAATAGCCGAAGGGGTTGTCCCTACCAACGAAGGTGAAGAAATGGGGCGTGAAGGCGCCACGTACTTCCTTAAACTTAACTTATCACAAGATAATAACAGCATTATTATCAGCCACTACCCTGACCAAAAAATTGAGAATCAAGATGGTTTAAGTAAGGATATGTTCGGCACCTATTTACGAAAACAATAATACATAATACCCCCCCCTTGTGTTGCACTAGGATTTTTTATGAAGCGCAGCTTGTGTATTCTGTTCTTTTGTATGAGCATTTTTTCTGCTTGCCTTGGCTATGCCGCAAGCTTGACCATTAAACCTCAAGTGGATGATGGTACTATTCTTGTTATCATTCGTGGACAGGGTGGCATGCAGCAAGATGAGCGGTCTCACCATTTTCTGTACCCTTATGAACGCTATCATGTCCCTGAAGGCACAAAGACCTTTGGTACGGGATTTTTGCAAAACTACACCAATGATTTATGGTTTTTTGCCATATCTCAAAATTGCGTATGGACTGGCAAAGGGAGAAAAAATCGCCTGCATGAACCTTTATTCAAGGGCGAAAATGAAAAGCTACTAAAAAGAGTTGCTCAAAAAGGTTTCTCCTTTATAAAAAATCAACGTGTCCCTTTTCGCCATGTTTACGTGAAAGCCGATGCCAAACGTTGGCCCTTGTTTGAAATTACACTCACACAAGAAAATTCTGATAATGGTTGCCTTGGGCATAACTTTCTTGAGATTCAAGAAGAAGTTATAGAGCGAATTCAGGAGGAGTTTTAAAACATGAAAAAAAACATCTTCCTTGTTCTGTGCTTCATATTTATAAGCTGCAGCTTGTGCAAACCCCATACAAGCCTTGCTGAGGACTATGACGGCGTATCTTTTGATGTTACTGTAGATAGCCCAGACAAAAAAGGTGTGGAAACTTGCTTTTATTTTTTTGATAAATTCTCAGGCCAATGGCTTATTTCCGGTTGGTATCAACTCAATAACGGATTTAGCAAACTCTTTGTAGACACCAAGTATCCTGTGGTAGGATACTTAGGCACGAGCGGTGATTATTATTACAGCTCTCAAAGTCTTGAACATGACGTGCTTTATCATGACGTGAGTAAAAATAAACTCACCATCCTTGTGGGTACCAAACCCGATGGCAATAAAGTAGAAAAACTCGGTTTTATCATTGCCCCCGTTAAAAATGGCATAGGAAAAATGGATTTCACTAAGGAGTTTTTGTATAAACGCCAAAGCATTGCCGTGCCTTAATAATTTATGCAAGCAAGTCAGTACACAGGCCTTGCCAGCCATGACTAAATATCATAAAATACATGTTTGCGGCATATGCCACTGTATCTTTGTGCACAAAGGGCTTAACTATGAACAAATTTTCTCTTAAACAGCTTTTGTTATCTTCTATAATTATAAGCAGTTTTATGCTAAGTGGGTGCCTTAACACCTCGTCATTTCGAGATGAGTCTGCAACGTCTATGACCGCAAGCAATTCTGCTTCTACATCAGGCACAAAACCTACCGCTCCAACACATTCGCCAAAGACTTCCCCTAGTGGTGCTCAACAAGCCGCCATGCCCGGCAAGGCAGAGGGAATTTGCCTTGTACTAGCCTTACCAAATAGCGGCAAACTTGCCCCTACAGCCCAAAAAATTCGCCATGGAGCTCAAGTAGCGCAAAAAAAGCTCGTTGCGCAAGACAGAAAAATCCTTCTACGCTACATTGATACGAGCCAAGAAAATTGGCTGAGTGCTTTGCAAGCCCTGCCGCCGCATTGTGCCATGGTGGGTGGCCCCTTAGAAGAAATCAATTTTACCCGTGCGCAAAGTGCCAAAGTTACAGAACAACGTAACTTCTTTGTCTTTTTACCTACCCTGCCTTCCATACTTGGTAAACCGGAAGGGGTGGTTGGCTGGCGTCTTTTCCCCAGTAAATCCGATGAAACGCGCACCATGTTAGCCTTGGGGCAAGCCCTTGGTATACAGCAATATGGAGCTCTCTACGCAGGACAAAGTGCCGACAAGCGCCTTTACACTGCCTTTAGGCAACAAAAGCCCTCTGCCCCCACAGTTGCCTATACAGAAAGCACAGTGGATGGATGGAATGCAGCCAGCAAAAAACTTATACACACCCAAAAAACCAAGACATCTATGCCCCTTGAGGCAATATTTCTTCCTGTGACTTGGTCACATCTTGACGGCATAAGCTCAGCGCTCCACCGTAACGGCGCACAGGGGGTCATGCTTTTGGGACATAGCCAATGGGCGCAAAGCCGTTCAGTAAGTTTGCCAGACTCACAAAAATACACACTGGCGGTCTTTCCTGAAAGCATTAATCCAGACAACTTACCCAGCGGCATAGATAATTTTTGGTCGGCACTTGGGCATGACTTTATACAGCTTGGGACAAAACTTGCCTTGAACACTTATACTTCCGCGGCACTGCTTAACGAAAAATTACACACTATGCCGGTGGCAGACTTTGCCATGGCACCCATAAGATGGAACAGCAGTGGGATAGCCCGCCAAGACATGTATATTTTTCGTGTAACCGATGATGGCGCTGAACTGACTAGTGCCGCTGAAATGCAAGGCTTTCGCCAAAAAGAGCTCACCATGCTTGGTCGTGCAACAGCTACACCAGCAAAGACTGTAACTCCACGGCCGCAAAAGCCTGTGCAATCTCGAGACCTTACATTGCTAACGGCCGCACCTGCCCAAGAGAATAGTGCTTTACCAAAACTCAATACTGATAAAAAACAAACTTTTACTAATTATTAAAAAGGATAACATATGCCCATTAGCGCTAAAGATGTACAACGAATGGCAAGCCTAGCTCGCCTTGATGTGGACGAAGCTACCCAAGAGCTTTTTGCGAAACAATTTGCCGATATCATAAGTTATATGGATGTTCTTGCAGAAGTAGATACCACCAATGTGGAAGCCATGTACAGCCCTTCCCTACACGCCACCCCATTACGGGAAGATGTAGCAAACAATAAGGCTGACAGACAAGACGTACTGCGCAATGCGCCAAACACTGACGGGCAATATTTTATTGTGCCACGCATAGTCTAACAGCTTTTGAAAAAGGGTAATCTGCTACGTCAGACGCATTTTTTGCTCCAGTCAAATACCATAAGAGTATGCTCCTTGCGCAAAAAATTTCGTCTTCCTTGCATCTTACCCTTTTTGGGCAACCTGACCATAAAGCAAGTGCATTGCAAAGTACGGTAAAGACAATAAAAATTACTCCATACGTCAGTGATGCTTATGATGCTTTAAAAAAATTTATGTTGGTTAACACCTATACCCAGCCAACATTGAAAACCAAAATGCAACAACAATTAACAATACAATAAATACCAGTAGGATAGCCATGAGTATACACAGCCTAAGCCTTGCCAAATTACGCCAATCCCTTGCAAGCAAAGAAGTAAGCTGCGTGGACGCTGTTAAAGCGTGCACTGCCCGCATAGAAAGCACCGAACCGCACATTAAGGCACTGCTTGCCACCGATACCGAAAACGCTCTGGAGCAAGCCGCTCGCATGGATGCAGAGGGGTATCAAGCGGACAAGGCTCTTTGGGGCGTACCTGTAACCATCAAGGACGCTCTGTGCACCAAGGGGCTTACTACCACTGCCGGCTCCAAGATTTTGCACAACTTTGTGCCTTTTTATGACGCCACAGCAGTACAAAAACTGCGTGAGGCCGGCGCCATTATCCTTGGCAAAAACAATATGGACGAATTTGCCATGGGCTCTACCACAGAAAATTCTGCTTATGCAAACACCCATAATCCGTGGGATGTGACACGTGTTCCCGGCGGTTCCAGTGGCGGCTCTGCAGCATCGGTTGCTGCTATGCAGTGCTTTGCCTCCCTTGGTACCGATACCGGCGGCTCCATCCGTCAGCCGGCTTCCCTCTGTGGTTGCGTTGGCATAAAGCCCACCTACGGGCGAGTATCACGTTATGGCGTCATTGCCTATGGATCATCCCTTGACCAAGTGGGGCCGCTAGCTCGCAGCGTGGAAGATTGCGCCCTTGTCTTAGAAAATATCGCCGGTCACGACCCAAGAGATACTACCTCTGACCCGCAAGTCCTTGCCCCCACGGCATACAGCACTGCCATTCACGCTCGTCAAGACCTCAAAGGTATTAAAGTGGGTGTACCCAAGGAATTTTTCACTGCTGGAATGGACGCAGAAGTGGGCGATGCCTGCACAGCTGCCTTTGAGACCCTCAAAGCCCTTGGGGCAGAAATTGTGGAAGTAAGCCTGCCACACAACGACGCCTCCATCGCCAGCTACTACATCGTGGCTATGGCAGAGGCCAGCTCTAACCTAGCTCGCTTTGACGGCGTACGCTATGGCTATAGAAGCGAAGACTGCCAAGATCTGCCCTCCCTCTACGTTTCCTCACGTTCCGAAGGCTTTGGGAAGGAAGTACAAAGACGTATCATGCTCGGCACCTACGTGCTCTCTTCCGGCTATTATGACGCTTATTTCCGCAAAGCCGCCGAAGTACGCACCGTCATCCGTGAAGATTATCGCAAAGCTTTTGAAACCTGTGATATTATGTGTGCGCCAGTCTCGCCCGTGACAGCTTGGAAACTTGGCTCCATGAGCAATGATCCCTTGCAAATGTATCTAAAAGACATCTACACCCTATCCCTCAACCTTGCGGGACTTCCAGGCCTAAGCCTTCCCGTAGGACTTGGTAAAGACAGCCAAATGCCTGTAGGTATGCAAATCCTTGGGCCTGCTTTTTGCGAAGAAACACTTTTTTCAGTAGGGCATGTTTTGGAGCAGGCTTTACCAAAACTTGAGTATAAGGGCGTTTAGTTTTTATTTTTTTGGGGGAACTTTTTTGAAAAAAAGTTCCCCCAAACCCCTTCAAAAAACTTTCAATGCCATGACATTTCATTTTGAAAAGTACATTTCGGCGCAACAAGACTCTCCCACACACAAAGTAGTATTAAGCTCATCCCTCTAGGGATGAGCATTTGGCGCGTTTTGAAAGGGGTGGGGGTTT
>CAYJHS010000182.1:2828-5677 GCA_964369815.1 uncultured Desulfovibrionaceae bacterium | reverse complement strand
TGCGAAAACGTGAATAATTTTTGCGACCTAAATGTAATGAAACTTCCTTACCTTGAGCCTGCATGGCTCCTACAGTTAAAGGGCGCTCCAAAAGTAAATTTAATTGCCCCACAAGGAAGGGTGAAGCATAGGCCATACCCGCGCTTATGTTTTCCATGGGCACAAGCTGCATGGGCATACGCACCTCTGCCCCTGCTTTGGTATAAAAACTAGCCACTACCTTTTCATGTTGAAATCTTTCCACCACGGCAGGATTTACTAAGAGACCGGCAGCAGGTGTTTTTTTCCAGATTTCTTCCTTCCATGGACTGCCTAAGGGATAGCTATTGTTAAGGTTTGGCGCTGTCCATAGAGGCGTAGAAGTCAAGTATAAAGAAAAGCCACCCCTTTGCTGTCCCTCCTGCTTTGCAGTATACAGGCTTAATTGCAAAGGAGAGCCTGCATTACCGGCAAGGGGAACTAGCACACTGGTTTTGCCCCGTAAGAGGTTATGCAACTCATTAAACTTAAAAGCATTCACAGGAATGTTGCCGGTGGAAAGGTGCGTTATGTGCCAATCACTAGGGATTTGCGGTAATATCTTTGTGTGCTTTACGCTCCAGTTTTCCATATTGATAAAGCCGGAGCGTTGCTGTATTTGTGCTTTTAAAATGGGGTCTAGTGCCTTAGGTGTATAAAGCAGGGCTCTATAATACACCGGATATGCTAAGGGCCTTACCCCCTCCCAGCCATAGGCTTCCACAGCAAAGCCATCACGATAGGCTTCGGTATTTTCCAGCATAGCAAGGGGCACAAAGGCCATGTCACGCCCACTAGCCTGCTGCGGCAATACTGCCGCAACTGTTGTTTGCACGGTAGCATATTCCATGCCGCCGCTCTTTTTTTGTCTATTAATTTGTATAGATAAAGAATCTCCGGTTTGGGCATTAAGCTTTTGTGCAAGACCTGCCGTAAGTACGCATTGCCCTTGCTTTGGCTCTGGCGTGCGATAGCTTTGCAAAAGCCAGTCTCCCTTCCCGCTGGGTTGCATATCAGCCTTAATACTGCGTGTTCTTTGACCTGCCTGTGTTACCTTACTAAAGCGTGCCGTAACCCCCAACTCTCTAGTACGAGGCACCAAAAAGCCCACATGAGGATTTTTGCGCCAAGTGGTGAACCACACATCATCTAGAGATTTAGTGCCTTGAGCGATAATTTCCATAAAACTTGGCTCATTAATCATGCGTTGGCGCATAACTTCCACCACACCATTTTTGAGGCCAAAAAAAAGCAATAAGGGAAGAGCAATAGCAGCCACTGTGAGCACAAGACACAGGGCCATGCGCACATCATGACGTAAAGCTTTACACGCCATCCAAATAACAATGAAATACTCACGCATGAAAGGCTTGTCCTTGCGACGACATACGAACAGGAGGGACATCACGACGAATAAATTGGGATTTATAAGGAGGCCAGAAAAGTGTAGAAGTTACATTTTCGCCTTGTGCTTCCACAGTAAAGCGTGCTGTTTCAAAACCTTGCGCACAGAGAAAATTTTCATCGAGGCTCACAATCACCGCAGCCGCGCCGCAGGCTTGTATGGCATTTTTGAAAAGTTCGCAGACTATTTTTGCATTCTCACTGTCCACCGCCGCTGTAGGCTCATCAGCAAGAACAATGCTTGGACGATGAATTAACGCTCGGGCAATGGCTACCCTTTGCCTTTGCCCGCCGGAAAGTTTTTGTGGTTTTTCGTTCAGGTGCATATCTATACCAAGGGTAGTCACAAGCTCATGGAACCATAAGCGTGTAGCGTGTGCATCACATCCGGCAAGCTTTGCCGGAAGCAAGATATTTTCACGCACATTTAAAAATGGCAAAAGCCCCCCCGATTGCAAAACATAGCCAAGCTCTTTGGATCTTATGGAGGCCAGCAAGCTGGGGCTGGCCTTCAAAAGATTAATAACTTCTTGGTTTGCACTGGTAAAATCCATTTTTTGCAGACCACTGGCTCGCTGAGAAAGGCGGGGCTTCAAAATGAGCGCAAGCATGTCCAATAGGGTTGATTTACCGCAACCACTTTGACCAACCACCGCCACAATGCGATTTTGTATGAGTTCTAAGTAAGGGATATACAACTTAAAAGTCATATCTCCCTTACTTCTGTCTAAATGAATGCCTTGTGCAAGCAATTTTATCATGGGAGCAGATCCAAGGGTAAAGCTGTTACATAGTCATCAGCTGCATCCCCTTGGTTGAGTGCTACCCACTGATTGGGCGCATTGCTTATGCTTTCATAGGCTGCAAGCTTACTGTTGAGCCTGTCAAGAAATTGGTTTTGTGCATCTTCGCCCATACTTTCCCACAACTCAGGAGACATGCTCATGATTTGGCTTTGATAAGGGAGACCGTTTAAGAAAGCCGGTACAAGTCCAGATTCATTCAAGCTTTTCGCTTGTGCCAACTTGTCGGCGTTACGAGATGCCGTAGCAGAAACACTTTGTAGTTCTTTGAAAAAGTCCGTGCTCCCCATTTGTGCGTCATAACCAGCAGTGATGATATCCTTCATGATAACAGCAAGACTGTCCAGTTGGCGTTTGGAGATAAGTAAGCGCACTTCTAAGGATTGTGTAGCAGGATTGAGTAAATCCTTATCCACCACCCAGGCCTCTACATCATTGGGGGCTTCTATTTGTGTCACGCGCCCAAGCCAAGTGACCATGCCAGCCCGCAAGGCACGTTGCACTTGCTCTTTACTAGGGGTGCCTTTTACTGGTGCTGTCGCAGGGGCAGGATTTACTGCGGCGGCAGCTTTTTCTGCGGTGGGGGTAGTAGTAGCTGCTTGTGTTGCCCCAGCAGCCTGTGCT
>CAYJHS010000182.1:0-2818 GCA_964369815.1 uncultured Desulfovibrionaceae bacterium | reverse complement strand
ATTGCGTGCTCCACAAAAGAGCATCTTCAGTTCCAGCATTGGTACTTAAAGCAGGAAGTTGCTTATTGGCGGGTCTGTTGATCCATCTTTTAACATTTGGCTCAACGTGCATACCAAAAATGGTAATTTTATGCTCACTGGCAATGGGGCGCATATCATTTTCAGACAAGCCGGTACTATTCCATTGATGCCCTGGGGCATGGGCGGGGGCATCCCCTACCACGATAATGACGCGGCTAGCGCCTTCACGCCACGCAGTTTTTTCTATGGCGTCCATGACACCCGCAAACATATCCTCGTCCACGTCTACAGAGTCAACCTTAGTTTCTTTTACGCCTTGCAAAGTGGTTACAAAAGCATCTAAGGGTTGTAATTGTGGGGTAAAGGTTTTTGGCAAATATTCAATATTCTTAATGTCAGTAGAGTCTCTATACGCCCACAAGCCAAAGGCAATGCGATCTTTAAGCTCTGGCTTATTGCCAATGTCTTTGCTGATCTTAGAGAGCGTGTTGCGTACTTCTTCGATATAGGGTTGCATACTGCGGGTGGTATCCATTACCCAAACTATGTCATATTTTATATCTTTTTTTTCAGCAGCCTTTTCTTTTGCAGTGGCGGCAGCAGCCTTAGCATATTCTTGGTTAACTCTAATATCACTTGGTTTATCACGGTTGACATCAGCCTTGGCACTCACTGCGGCAAGCTGTAATAGGCGCCCTTCATAATTACCAAGAGTGACGCTTTTATGATCTAAAATAGGCAATAAGTAAAATTGCTTCGAAATATCAATGGCAAGATTAGGCTCTACAGACAGTACAGGAAAATCTTCTGGCAAAGGCTTGGTGGCGGCAGTGGCTACTTCGCAATAAATCTTATTTACTTCCTGCTTTCTAACTTCTTTAGCTTTTTTAACAAAATCTGAAATGGCTTGCTCTGTTTCAAACATAAGCACAGGCTTACGTCCTTCTGGGTGTGTATACACAAGACACATAGTTTGCTTCCACTCAAAAACATCAGAGGCCTTTAACCAGCCAACAATTTTACCATTTTCATCGGTGCCCACTTCATACCATCCGGTTCCGGTGGCACGAGATTCGCCCCCTGGACGGGTGTAAACGAAGTAGGATTTGAAAACAGGCAGTTGCCCTTCAATGGCTTTAGAGCCAGTGGCGTCGGCATAAAGCACAGCTTTGGGACGCACAAGCACCCGTAAGGACAAAGGTGAATCTTCAGCAATGGTGACAGGTTTACGTGCAGACGCTTGCGCCTCCACGCTGGGCAAGAAAAATATTGCCGCCATAATCACTGTCATAAGGCAGGTTTTTAGCGAAACTAGATGTTGCATATGCACCTCATCAAGTAATAAAGGTTTATGTTTATACGCCCCATAAAATATGGAAAAATGTCTCAATCTACAAATTTTATTATTAAAGATACGCACAAATTAAATAACACCAACACACAATTATGGCAACAACATTAAGCAGGCATATATATTGATGTTTCTAAATGTTTTTATTAAATTTTATGAAAAATTACTCAAGCAAACACAGAAGCTTCAAATGCATGTGGAGGAGGAACGCATTCCCCCTCCACAACATAAAAATCCTATTTCTTTAGCAATGTACAGAACGAACAAGTTCCTTGGCTCTTTCAAAGCGTTCTTGCAACTTATCATCGGTGGGAAAATCCGGAAAAGTGCCGCCAAGCAAGCCACATGCGGTATTTTCTTGCTTACCAAAGGAGGCAAAAAGTTTCACTTCAAAGCCTTTATCACGTAGATAGTCCACATAGCTATTGGCTTCTTCAGGCTCCACATTATCGTTAGTCCCCGCACAGTCACAGGTATTATATTCACATAAACTAATGCGACACACCTTGGGGTCTAAAATTTCTGCAATCCTTTTTATTTCTTCCATATCTGTATAGTAGTTTTTACAGTCGCCATGATTGTAGTTCTTAAAAAGCAAAACGCCAACGCAAGGCTTTTCCTGCATAAGCTCATGCAAGATGGGAAGTTTAGCTATAATTTCAGAGTAGTCATACATTTCATTGATAGGCATCATCACATCACGCTCTTTGGTGGCATGCAACGAAAAATGGAAGGTGGTACGAGTGCCATTAAAGAAGTTATTGCGAATATCGTCAATATACGCATCCACCATATCGGGCACGCCGCAAGTGGCGATAATGTGGCGGAAGACCTCTTGACCCATTTTTTTAAGCACCGCATCGGTAATCTTAATGGCACGACGCAACTGCGGATACGCAAAGCCGGGCTCACCTTGCCCCATGTAGGCAAATTCACGCAAGTTACTGGCAACAGTGCCTTGTTCATAGTTTTCCATATCGGATAAAACCATCAAAATATTTTCTAAAGCAATTTCTTCGGCGGTAAGAGGGCCAGAAAAACGTAGGCTATTGCCGGTACGACAGAATTTACAGGCCATGCGTGCCGGTGTTAAAATACAACCAGAACTCACCGATGTGGTATACGCCGAAATACGCTCGTCCAAAGTTGCCGTGGGGATTTTTGCCCGAGTAGTAAAGGCCGCACTTTCTATATAGGGTCTATTCTCTGCTAATTGCCAAACATAACGGATACCGTCATTTCTATCCTTACCTAAATTACTATAGCCAACTGGTAAAATACGCATAATCCCTCTCAAAACTCTTAATCTTTCAAGCCTACCACTACAAGGTAAACTCTATGTACATGGGCTTGTTAGCAATATTTTTATGGAAATGCAAGTAAAGCTCCAAATGCTACTAAGCTTTCTGGGGGAGGGAAACTTTTGTGAACAAAAGTTTCCCTCCC
>CAYJHS010000181.1:0-5830 GCA_964369815.1 uncultured Desulfovibrionaceae bacterium | reverse complement strand
ATTGACACCAGCATTTTTGCAATGTCCTCATAAGGTAGCGAATAACCAACGGTAGTTTGTTTTTGCTGAGTAAAGGCAATAGCCACATTTTGTAAAAATCGAAGCTCAATTCAAATCCATGTTTAACCTTAGAACACGCGGTGCATAATCCCATATTGTTCAATCAAATATCATGCCATACAAAAAAATTATAAAAAATTTCGCATGGGTAGGAATATGGGTAATTTTATGGCATTATAAAATTTATCACATAAATACAAATAATTAAGGCATAAGGTGTAATCTCTCCCTCTCCGCCATAAGTAACAACAAAATAATCCAAATTTAGCCGCAAAGTCTTGTAGACACAGACTTTGCGGTTTTTCTTTTGTCTATTGCCGTCCGATGAAGTCCAAAAACATAACTTTGCAAGAGTTTTATAACAAAGACTTCATGCAAGGGCGTTCTAAAAAATTCCTACTGATGGGGGTTTGAGCCCAACTTTCGGAGGTGTTTCTGGGGGTAGGGCGGATCTTTCCCAAAGTATACTTCAATGACAGTTTTTGGCACATAATTTTTACATTGTCACTGTAAGAGTTTTATTAGTCGAGCTTTATTTCTAGAGGTAATTGCCCCTTTATTGCCCACACTGCCAGTTTACAAAGGCTCTTTATTTGCCAGTCCTGACTTTGAATATTACTCTTGAGTTTTAAACATAAAGTAGCTAAGTTTTGTACTTGTTGCCCACAAGCTTTATAAGTTCTTCATTCTGCTGCACAAATATCTTTGCCAAAGGTTTCTTTTTTGCCCTCAAATAGACACGGTATAGTGTGCTGAGATAAAGGCGGTAATCCTCCGCTAAGTATTATAACAGGAGTAGCAGTACTTATAATATACTGTTACTCCTGTTTATTATCTATTCTAGCTTTATGGATGTTATGCTAAGGCAGCTTTGAGCTCACTTACAAAACGCATGAGCGGTGCTTTGGCCTTGGTTCCGTGGGCTGCAATGATTTTGACAAAAGCGCTGCCTACTATGGCGCCGTCAGCATAGTCTGTTATTTCTGTCACTTGTTCTGGGCTGTATATACCAAAACCTACGCATACAGGTAAGGTACTGTGCTTTTTGATAAGCGAGGTCATGGAACGTAAATCTGTGGTGATTTCGCTACGCATGCCCGTAACTCCTAGGGAAGAGACAAGATAAATAAACCCCTCCGCTTGTGTAGCAATGCTTTCTATGCGCGCAGCCGAGGTGGGGGCAATGAGGGAAATAATATCTATGCCGTGTTTTTGGGCATGAGGAACCATAAGTGTTTTTTCCGTAACTTCATCAAAGGGGAGGTCGGGTATGATGATGCCATTGATACCGCTCTCTTGGCATTTTTGAAAAAAAGCGGCGTAGCCATAATGGAATATGGGGTTCATATAGCTTAAAAAGACCAGAGGGGTAGAAATTTTCTGGCGCACCCTTTGTACCATTGCAAAAATACCATCAAGGGTGGTGCCTGCCTGCAGTGCTCTGGCATTGGCTGCTTCTATGACTTCGCCCTCCGCTATGGGGTCAGAAAAAGGAATGCCAATTTCTATAAGATCAGCCCCTGCTGTAGCCATGGCTAGAATATATTCTTCGCTGCGTTCAAGGCTGGGATCGCCGGCTGTTAAAAAGGTAATGAGAGATTTTTTGCCTTGCAAGGCTGTGTATATTTTACTCATGAATAGTTACTCCTTTATAGCGAGCCATGGCTGCCACATCTTTATCACCACGCCCCGAAAGGCATACAATGATATTTTCATCTTTATTAAAGTTTACGGCAATTTTTTTCACGTGGGCTATGGCATGGGCGGATTCGATGGCAGGAATAATGCCTTCAATTTTTGGCAAATATTCAAAAGCTTCTACGGCTTCTGCGTCAGTTACAGGTACATAGGTCGCCCTTTGTGTGTCTTGTAAATGGGCGTGTTCTGGGCCAATGCCGGGATAGTCAAGCCCTGCCGAAATAGAATAAACCTCGGCAATTTGTCCGTAATTATCCTGACAAAAATAGGACTTCATACCGTGGAAGATACCTACGGAACCTTTGGTCATGCTGGCGGCGTGTTTATCTGTATCAACGCCCTTGCCTGCCGCTTCACAACCTATGAGTTGTACTTTTGCGTCTTCAATAAAATGGTGGAACATGCCCATGGCATTGCTACCACCGCCCACGCAAGCCACCACAGCCGCAGGTAATTTGCGTTCTGCGGCTAGAATTTGCTCTTTTGCTTCAAAGGATATGACACTTTGGAAATCACGTACCATGAGGGGAAAAGGATGCGGCCCCACCACAGATCCTAGCACATAGTGAGTATCATGCACGCGCATGGTCCAAGCCCGCATGGTAGCATTGACGGCGTCCTTCAGGGTTTGCGTACCGCTGGTAACGGCGTGTACGGTAGCCCCCAAAAGCTCCATGCGATATACATTGAGCGCTTGGCGATTGATATCCTCCTGCCCCATGAACACTTCGCACTCAAGACCCAAGAGCGCCGCCGCCGTAGCGGTGGCTACGCCGTGTTGTCCTGCGCCTGTTTCGGCAATGATGCGCTTTTTGCCCATTTTTTTTGCCAGTAAGACTTGCCCCAAAACATTATTGACTTTATGAGAACCTGTATGATTTAGGTCTTCTCTTTTTAAGTAAATTTTTGCGCCGCCAAGGTCTTCGCTCATTTTTTGGGCATAATAGAGGCGTGAGGGGCGCCCCGCATAGTCGTTAAGCAAAGCGCTAAGCTCGGCGTTGAAATTTGCATCCTCTTTATAGTGTGCGTAGGCTGTTTCTAACTCTAAAATGGCATTCATAAGTGTTTCGGGGATGTATTGCCCGCCATGTATGCCGTATCTTCCTTTATATGTTTGCATGTCTAACCTTCCTTACAAGTTGTTCTATGAGATGTGCATCTTTAAAGCCGTTTACTTCGGCGCCGCTGGAAATATCCACAGCATAGGAACCTTGCCGCATGGCTTGCTCTAAATTGTGTAGGCCAATGCCGCCCGCCAGAAAAAAGTTTTTTTCTGTTTTGGGGAGGTGCGCCCAGTTAAAAACCTCTCCGCTGCCGGCCTTAGGTGCATCAAAAAGCACATAGTCCGCAAGATGCGGTATGTCTTCATGCGCTTGTTGCGCCTTGATGATTTTTGTGTCCGGTAGACGTTTTTTGCATGCTTTTAAAGTATTGCTGTCTTCCTGTCCGTGTAATTGCAATATATCCACAATATTCTCTGCCACGGCCTTTTCCATTATGTCCAAGGGCGCATTGACAAAAACGCCCACGGCGGTGATTTTGGCATCAAGCCGGTTTCGCAGTGCTTTTGCTTGCGCAAAACTCACTTGGCGGCGGCTTTTGGCAAAAACAAAACCCACATAGTCGGGTAAGGAGGCATTGACAAAGTCCACATCGCAAGACCTGCTCAAACCGCAAATTTTTATTTTCATACTAGGCCTCGCAAGCTTTGCAACATTTTACACTTATCTTCACTGCGCATGAGGCTTTCGCCTATGAGTACGGCATCCATGCCATGTTCTTCGAGCAATTGTATATCCTCTCGTGTGCGAATGCCGCTTTCTGCCACATAGAGTACAGAGGGGGGGACATGCTTACGCAGGTCAAGGCAAGTGCGGAGGGCTACAGTGAAAGTTTTTAAATTTCTATTATTTACGCCAACAATGCGTGCACCGCAGTCCAATGATTTTTGCAACATGTCATAGCTGTGACTTTCCACCAAGGCCGACATGCCAAGGGCCTCAATAAGGGTAATATACTCTTGTAATGGTTTAGCTTCTAAGAGTTCTGCTATAAGCAATACCGCCGAAGCCCCCCATATTTTAGCTTCGTAGATTTGATAGGGGTGCAAAATAAAATCTTTGCGTAAGGTGGGTAACGCTACTTCTGCACTGATATTTTGCAAATATTCACCACTGCCTAGGAAAAATTGTGGCTCTGTAAGTACGGAAATGGCCGCAGCGCCCGCTTTTTCGTACTCTTTGGCAATATCCACGGGGGCGAAGTTTGGTGCTATGAGCCCCTTAGATGGAGAGGCTTTTTTTACCTCGCAAATATAGGATAAACCCTCACCTGCTAAAGCCTTGGAAAAGGGAAAGGTAAAGCCCTCTTGTATCGTATGCAGGCGTTCTGTTGTGGCTTGTACTATGGTGTCTAAAAAATGTTCTTTTTGCATATTATACCTCGTTGGATAGACGAATAAATCTTTGTAACTGCTCTAAAGCTTTGCCACTGGAGAGTATTTTTTTAATGCAGGTAATGGCTTTGGCTAAAGGCATAGACTTTGCCACATACAGCGCTGCTGCTGCATTTAAGATAACGGCATCGGTCTTGGGCCCGTGTGCTCCTCCTAATATTTCTCGGATAATTTGTGCATTGTGCTTGGCATCTCCACCTTGCAAGTCTTGCGGTTGTGCGCGTACAAAACCAAGGCTTTCGGGTGTAATGATAGAAGATTTCACCCAGCCATTTTTTACTTCACACACAAAGGTTTCTGCGCAAATGGAAATTTCATCCAATTTATCTCGCCCATACACCACCATGGCGTTTTTTACGCCTAAATTGCATAAGACCTTGGCAATGGGCTCAACCAATTCTTCTTCGTAGACGCCAAGCAATTGCATGGTGGCTCCGGCAGGGTTGGTCAAGGGGCCAAGAATATTAAATACAGTTCGTATGTTGAGCTCTTGGCGAATGGGGGCCACATATTTCATAGCAAGGTGATAGTTTTGCGCAAACATAAAGCACATGCCTATTTTTTCTAAGAGTTCGGCGCTTTTTTCGGGAGATATCTGGATATTCACCCCAAGGGCTTCCAGAACATCGGCCGAGCCGCATTTGCTGGTGGCTGAGCGGTTTCCATGCTTGGCCACGGGTACACCGGCGGCAGACACCACCAAGGCCGACGCCGTGGATATGTTGAAGGAATTGGAACCGTCTCCCCCTGTACCCACAATTTCGAGGGCTTCTTGGTCATTTAAAAGCTTTACGCAATGTTTACGCATGGCGGCGGCAGAAGCCGTGATTTCGTCAATGGTTTCACCTTTGATGGAAAGCGCCGTCAAGTAGGAGGCTATTTGAATATCACTGGCATTGCCGCCCATGATTTGATCCATGACGGCAAGAGCCTCATCACGATCTAAATCTTCTTTACGGGCTAGTTTTTTGATAGCTTCATGAATCATAACTCTATCTCCATAAAGTTTTTGAGTAGGGTTGCACCTTGCGGCGTCATAATAGATTCCGGATGGAATTGTAGGCCAAAAATGGGGAGGTCTTTGTGCTCCACCGCCATGATTTCTCCATCCGTACTGTGGGCTGTAATCTGAAGCGCTTGTGGCAATGTGCTTTCTAGCCCCACCAAGGAGTGATAGCGCGCCACGAGAAAATCTTGCGGCATGTCTAAAAACAGGGGTGAAGGCATATCCACATGCACAAGAGATTGTTTGCCGTGCATAAGCTCTTTGGCATAGCTTACTGTCCCACCAAAGGCTTCAAAAATGGCTTGATGTCCAAGGCAAACCCCCAGCAATGGGATATTTTTGGGCAATTTTTGTATAAGTTCTATACATATGCCGGCTTCGCTGGGCTTGCCGGGGCCTGGGGAAAGCACGATGCGCGAGGGATTTAAAGCTAAAATCTCTGCTACTGTGTGGACATCGTTCCGAATAACGGTAATGTTTTGCGAAAGAGCCCCCAGCATTTGGTAGAGATTATAGGCAAAGCTGTCATAATTATCTATTAAAACTAGCATGGTGTACACTCCTCAGCGGCGTTTTGTACCGCTTCCACCACGGCGCGCGCTTTCATGATA
>CAYJHS010000180.1:0-5856 GCA_964369815.1 uncultured Desulfovibrionaceae bacterium | reverse complement strand
GAAAACGCTCTTGGATAAGTCATTGCTTAATCCTCCTTATGTGATGTGAGAGAAATATATACTCACCAAAGAATTTAGCAATAACGTACTTTTTTGTACCTATCTAATTTTTTAGGATTTTAATCTAAAAGATGGATATTATTTTGCTGTGCATAATCTTTTGCAAAATCACAAAAGCTATTTACAATAGGAATAAGCATCCTATATTGTTCGGAAAGTGAATATTCTACACGTAGCGGTAAAGTTTGAAAATCATGCCGTAATAAAATACCACTTTTTTCTAGCTCTTTTAATTGTGTAATAAGCATCTTGTGTGTAATGTCAGGAATAGCTTTTTGCAACAAAGAAAACCGGTTATCGCCATGTAACACATGCCATAAAATACGCATTTTCCACTTACCACCAAGCAAGTCCATAGTAAGCAGCAATGCGCAAGGATATTCTTTTTTGATTTTCTCCATACATACCCTCCATTTTGCAATTAAGGGTATACGAAGCCTCACATAAGCGCAATCATATACTGCCCCCCTACATCTGCGCCCCACCATCAAACTAGAGTGCCGCAACAAAAAGGCTTTCCTTAGAATGCTATGCCGAGCACACCGTCATAGTGCGACAAAACTAGTCATGCGGTCTGAGCAAGGGCAACCGCTCTCCAAGAAAGATTCCTTCTAGGCGCACAACACCACGCATGGCGTACACTTCCACCCCTGCATCCACTGCCTGCCAAAAAAGAGTTGCATAGGTCGGGTCTATAACGTCCGCCGGCGCAAAACACCGCCCATCGGCTCGTTGTACAAGATAAAACATAGCCGCTCGTTCTCCGCTCCTTACTATATCCATAAGCTCTTGTAAGTGTTTTTGCCCTCGTTCACTGGCTGCATCGGGAAAAAGCGCCACCTCATCTTCCACCATGGTGACATTTTTGCACTCCACCCATAGCGGCGCTTTCCCTTCACCACGCAAGCACGCATCAAGACGGGATGAACCTCGCTTGGCCTCCCTTTTCATCTCAGTATACCCTGCCGCAAAATCAAGAAGTCCGGCATGAAAGGCGGCCTCTAGGAGCTTATTGGGTACACTCGTATTGACTCCCACCCAAAAACCGTCAGTAAAGTCATAAGCTGGGTGTTGACATTGTTCAAACTGTCTTGGTAGCCAGACGGCTTCTTGGGTATACGCAAGCTTACGCTTTGGATTAGCTGCGGGCGAAACTAGCGTTGGCAAACCTGTACGCAAAAGTCCAAGCATCGCTCCGGAATTATTACTATGCACCCACGTTTCCTGCCCCTTAAGCTCCACAGCCACACTAAATCTTTTTTGGCGGCGCAAAAAATAGCCCACGCATGAGCCTGTAGGGTGTGTAACCAAGGGAGAGCCTGAGGGAATAGGAAAATCTGCAGAAAATAAAGCATTTACTTTTTTAGACATTTTAATTACACTCGTTTGTCGGAAATTTTGTGATTATTTGTTTATGCTTTTCTTCTTGAAAAATCAAACACTTTTCATCTTATACGTCTATTGTCCAAAACCAAAGGAATGTACACACTATGAAACTTGCAGATAAATTTTCTTCTGTTAAACCATCCGCAACTCTTGCCATCAATGCCAAAGCTCTTGAGCTAAAAAATCAAGGTGTTGCCATTATCAGCCTTGCGGTGGGGGAGCCGGACTTTAACACACCAAAACATATTTGCGAAGCAGCCAAGGGCGCCATTGACGCCGGCTTTACCCGTTACACAGCAGTACCTGGTATCATGGAGTTGCGCAAAGCCGTAGCGAGTTATTATGCAGGAGAGTACGACGCCGCTTTTGCCCCTGAAAATGTAGTCATTTCCAATGGCGGCAAACAGCCATTATATAATATTATGCAGGCCTTACTCAATCCCGAAGATGAAGTGCTCATTCCGGCGCCCTATTGGGTGAGCTATCCTGACATGGTTGCCCTTGCCGGTGCAAAGCCTGTGGAAGTGCCAACATCGGTACACGACGACTTCAAAGTGACTTCTGCACAGCTTGAGCAACACCTCACGCCGCAGAGTCGTATGCTCATTTTGAACTCTCCTTCCAATCCTACAGGCGTCATCTATAGCCAAGAAGAGCTGGATTCTCTCATGGAATGGGCCATAAGCAAAGGGCTTTTTGTTATTTCTGACGAAATTTATGACCAGCTCGTGTATGATGGGAAAAAATCCGCCACAGCGGCGCATTGGTTTATCCGCTACCCTGAACAAGTGGCACTGTGCAATGGTGTCTCAAAAAGCTATGCCATGACAGGCTGGCGTGTGGGCTATAGCGTTTGTTGCCCCACTTTGACCAAGGCCATTATCAATTTGCAAGGACAAAGCACCTCTAATGTTTGCTCCATAGCACAAAGCGCAGCGCTTGCCGCCTTAGACGGCCCCAAAGATTTTATGGGTGAAATGCGTGAAGCCTTTACCCGCCGCCGAGACCTTGGCTACGCCATCATTGAAAAATGGAGTAAAGCCATTTGCCCAAAACCCGGCGGTGCTTTTTATTTTTTTGTAGATATCCACAATTATTATCGCCCAGGGCTTGCCAATGACGCCGAAGTATGTTCTGTATTACTTGAAAAAGCACATGTGGCAGTGGTGCCTGGTTCTGCTTTTGGTGACGCTAAATGCATACGTTTTTCTTATGCGTTGGCAGATGAAGTGCTCATAGACGCCCTTACACGTATCGGGAAGGTTCTTGAGGGTCAATAGCTTTAAGAAAGGTTTGCCATGATTAATCAAATTTTTCCACAAAATATGCACGGCCTAAGTGAGGCTCTAGCACGCATTGCCAATTCTCCCACCTTGTCTCTTGGCAATTACGAAAATGCAGCCTTAGTTGTTGCCAAGGAGGGAGCACACGCCCTTGACGTGACACGTGTATCCATTTGGAACGTATATCCACAAAAAAGAAGTATGGAATGCGTGTTACGCTACAACAAAGCCGATGGGCTTGTGGACAAAGTTGATGATTTTAGCCTAGACTCAAGCACAGACTATTTTGAAGCATTACAGGTCAATAGAATTATTTATGCCGACATGAATAGTCCCGAAGCTCTCGCCATTTTTGCCGATGTCTATGACGACAGCATTACAGCCATGCTTGATGCGCCGGTACGCATGCGTGGAGAGCTTTTTGGGGTAGTATGCCTTGAGCAAAACCTCTTTAATAGAGTGTGGACTCCTGAAGAGATGAACTTTGCCTCTTCTTTGGCGGACTTTCTAGCTCTTGCCAAATCCTCTGCTCTTTATGCGCAAGCCATTGAAGATATCAATATGACCAAGAAAAGGGCAGATCGACTCATGGCCAACCTGCCCGGTGCCATATATCAATGCCTTAACGAACCACCTACCTATCGTTTTACCTACGTGAGCGAAGGCGCATATAATCTGTATGGGTATACCTCTGAAGAACTCACCAGAGAAGGGGGCGTGCGTTTTTTTGACTTTGTACACCCTGATGACGTGGATGATCTTGCGGCAATTAATTTGCAAACCCTTGATATTGGTTTACCTCTTGACACGACTTTTCGCATTATTGCTAAGGATGGTAGCATTAAATGGATTTGGGAACGCAGCCGAGTGGCGGAGTTTACTAAAGACGGCGAACCCTATGTACTTGAAGGCTTTTTATCCGACATTACCGAACAAAGACGCCTTGAAAGCGCAGAACTTGCCAACCAAGCCAAAAGCACCTTTCTTGCTAATATGAGCCATGAAATTCGCACTCCTATGAATGCTATTCTTGGCATGTCTGACATTGCTTTACGCCACGGCACCAGCGGACAAGTAGAGGAATGCTTACAAAATATCAAAGGGGCTGCAGGTTCCTTACTGGCTATTATCAACGACATTTTGGACTTTTCTAAAATTGAAGCCGGCGCCATTGAAATTCTGCCTGAGCCTTACTATGTAGAATCCTTCATTAATGACATTGTATCGCTGATTAATGTGCGACTTGGGCGCAAAGATATTGAATTTCTCATTAACGACTATCACGCCACACCAAGTATACTTATTGGTGACAGTATCCGCATCAAACAAGTGTTAGTGAATCTTTTGACCAATGCCGTAAAATTCACCTTTACTGGGCACATTCGCCTCAATATTGAAGCAAAACCTGCTGCTAAAGGTGAAAAAACACGACTTAAAGTGAGCGTAGAAGACACAGGTATGGGCATCAAGCGTGAAGATTTGCCTGTGCTTTTTAACAACTTCTCTCAGCTAGATACCAAGAAAAACAGAAACATAGAAGGCACCGGCCTTGGGCTTGCCATAACCAAAAGCCTTGTGGAAGAAATGGATGGCTATATTGGGGTAGAAAGCACCTATGGCAAAGGCTCATGCTTTTCTTTTGAAATTCCACAAATTGTAGACGACATGACTCCTTTACTTGCTGATAAGGACTTTGAGGACGTCAATGCAGGTATTTGGCTTAAATCTGACGCAAAAGCACATTTTTTATGCCAAAAACTCAACAGTATGGGCGCCAAAGCCACTGTTATTTATACGGCACATGAAATCCCTAAATACACACATGTATTTATAGATTATTTTAGACTTGAAGAGCTGGATTTAGTAGCTTTATCCAATGTGTTTATTATTGCCCTTTCTCGCAATTACTTTGCCGGTAAGGATGTACCAGATAATGTTACCGTGGCCTACACCCCCTTGACTACCATTATGGTAGCACGCTTGCTAGAAGGAACAGTATATCACGTGACAGACTCTGCCGCACAAGAAACGCCCTTTAGCCTTAAAACCTATGGTGTTCGGGCACTCGTAGTGGATGATAATAGTATCAATTTAACCATTACTCAAAGCGTGCTAGAAGAATATGAAATTTCTGTAGATACGGTGCTTTCCGGTGAAGAAGCCATCAAAATTGTCAAAAAGGTACCCTATGATATTATTTTCATGGATCATATGATGCCAAAGATGGATGGAGTAGAAACCACCGAGCACATCCGCAACCTCACCGACGATCGCTTTAAAATAGTCCCTATCGTGGCACTGACAGCCAATGCTGTGGGAGATGTGCGCTCAGAGTTTATCCGCTCGGGCATGAATGACTTCCTGTCAAAACCTCTCATTATTAAAGAACTAGAAAGGGTGTTACGGCAGTGGATACCCACCGATAAGTGGAAGAATACATAGCTGGATTCACCTCCGGTGAGGGCAAGGGGATTATGAGATTTTTTTGCCCTTGCTTGTTCTATTATCTATAGTAATTGATTCACCTCCGGTGAGGGCAAGGGCGGCCAGCGGGCTGCACCCCCTGGCCGCCCTTGCATCCCGCCTCCCCGCTATTTCCCTTCCGCTGTGGCCTATCCCTTCGGGGCTATCTGCTTCGCAGATGATCCCCTACAGGGCATGAAAAACCAAGGTCTTTTCATGCGGGCACAACGTCGGGGGTTAGCGCTGCATACAAAGTTTTGCTTTAATAACTTACTGCGACTTGTCTTTTGATAACATTAAAACCCGTTTGGGCAGATAAGCTTTATTGCAAGTAGGTTAATTTTGCGGAAATTTTACTGTCTGAGATAAGGTGGCATCGCAGTGAAAGTTTTTTGAAGGGGAGTTTGGGGGGGAACTTTTTTTCAAAAAAGTTTCTGCCTATGCGGACGATACGAAAATTAATCGCTATACGGCGCAGCAAAGCTGTGCCTACTCTTAATTTTCGGGTGCACAACAAGTTGTTGCACCTCCCCCCTTTACAAGCTTTTTTGCGAGAAATTTTACTGCCAAAGATAAGATGGTATCGCATTGAAAGTTTTTTGAAGGGGGGTTTGGGGGGGAACTTTTTTTCAAAAAAGTTTCTGCCTATGCGGACGATACGAAA
>CAYJHS010000179.1:0-5862 GCA_964369815.1 uncultured Desulfovibrionaceae bacterium | reverse complement strand
TGGCGTCATGTACGGACTCATCGGTCTGATGGGTGAAAAATTTGGTGCACCTTACGCTACTTTTCCTTTTAGCTGTATGGAATTTGGCAAAAGTGCCACGGCGGAATCTGGCGGTACGTGTGGCTGTCTTATGAGCGGCGCGCAGGTGCTTTCTCTTTTCTATCCTCGCAAAGTTGCTGTCCCTTTACAGCAAGAGCTTTTCCGTTGGTATGAAACGGCAGCCTTACCTGTGTTTCAGCCGGCAGCGGGCACTGCCAAAATAGACAAAGCCTTACCTTCTTCTGTGTCTGATTCTATTTTATGTCATATTTCTGTGGCGCGTTGGTGTAGTCAGACAGGTTATGCTTCCGGCGCTAAAGAGCGTTCTGAACGCTGTGCGCGCATAACTGCTGACACTGCGGCAAAAGTAGCAGAGCTTATTACAGCACAAATGAACGGAACGTTTAAACCCACACTGACCCGTTCTGAAATGTACCAAAGCTGTACGGCAGAAGGCTGTCATGGACCTAAGCCAGAGAAGTGGGAAAGCACTTCTTTGAAAGGTACTATGGAATGTTCGCCTTGCCATACAGGAAGCAATTTTGTTCAAGATAAGAGCAAAAACCATCCTTAAAATAGTTTTATAAAAATCCTCTTACATAAATAAGGAAGGCTTGCGCCTTCCTTTTTTGTTTTAAGGTTATTAACAAAATCTACTGGAAGAAGCTTTTACAAAATATTTTTCTATTCTAAAATATATATGATTACTTTTAAGAGCTGAATCTTACGGGGCCGCTATCTAAAACCTTACTAAAATACTCATTAACTTTTGTCTATTATCCCCATCCATGGCGAAAGGATGCGGGTCAACAAAGCGCCCGTAATCATTATCAAAGTACATTCCACTAGCATGGTCAAAAGCTTTGCTAAGTGCTGCATCACATACAATCTTTGCGCCTATCGTCAGATCATAACCTTGTTTACCATAGGCTTCCATGACCATCTTACTTCCGAGGAAGGACTTGGGATTTACCGTTATAAAGATAGGGCCTTGTGGGTGCATATGTGCCATTTCCATATTCCACATGGTTAAAGCAAGCTTACTTTGCGCATAAGCCATATCGGCGGGTAAGGGGGAATATTGGGCAAAGGCCTCAAAATCCACAGGAGCTTGCGCCGCCGAGCCAAGACTTATCACCCTACTTGCATGATGCATATTGGGAACTAACTTTTTGGTGAGTAAATAAGGGGCAATGGTATTCACGGCAAAACGGACATCTAGCCCATCTTCCGTGCTTGGTGTATCGCTTGTAAACACCCCTGCATTATTAATAAGTACATCTAAGCCGGCATGGTGTGCCGCAATGTTATCCGCAAAGTTTTGCACCTGCGTCAAGGAGGCAAAGTCTGCTTGAAAAATTTCTACCAGCACTGTAGGGTAAAGGCTGATAAGCTCCTTTTTCACCTTATGGAGTTTTGACTCATTTCTACCATGCAACAAAAGATGATGCCCTGCGCTTGCCAGCATTTTTGCGGTTTCAAAGCCAATACCGTCGGTGGCTCCAGTAAGCAATATTTTTTTCATACTTCTGTCTCCTTATGTTTTTAAGTTGCTATAAGCATATTAAATATTATCTCTTTCCAATACACTGTTCAAAATATCTGCATCAAATTGCAAAATTTGCTTATCAATGTATGCCACAAGCTCTCCCTTTTGGGACAAGGGGCCATTTACCGGAATAAGGTTGTAGTTGTGCCCACCAAAAAAATAGGCATTATCAAGGGTAAGCAGTTGTAGTAAGTACTTTTCTTCTTCAATTTTTTCTAGCTCGGTACATTCCATAAACTCCCCATTATCCCGCATTTTTTCAAGGGGGGTGCCCGCCGCTATGGAAGTTGTCATAAGTGAAACTAAGTACGGGGGATAGGCATTTAAAAATTTAGCCGTCTCCTCTATGTGCATCTTTCCCTTTCCCTTACCGGCAACACCGGTCATGATAATGGCATCCCAATCAAAACCCGCTTCGAGCAGTTTTGCTATATTTTCGTGAGCTTCATACACAGTAAAACCCTTATTCATTTGTGCAACGGCAGGTTCGTATGCGGACTCAAGGCCTATATGTAATTCATTAAAGCCTAGGGCGCGTAAAGCTTTTAAGTCTTCAAGGCTTTTATTTTTTAAACTTTTTATGGACGCATAGCAGGTAATGGTTTCAATTTCTGGGCAATATTTATGAATAAGCTCCCCTATGGCTTTGAGCTTTTCTGTACTTAGAATAAATGGTTCTCCATTGACCAAAAAAATACGTGTGATGGGTTGTCCGTAAGACTTAAGTTCCTTTAAATCCTCCTCCACATGCGCTAAGGGGGACACTGTAAAAGGGGTTTCCCTATACATGGTACAAAAAGCACATTTATTGTGAGAGCACCCCGCAGTTACTTCTAGCAGTGGGGTTTTGGCCTCAATGGGGTGTCTATAAACTTGACCTGTAAAGTGCATATATTACTCCTTAAAAAGGCTTGCATGCAACAAAATTTGCCTCTGGCGCAAGCACATTGAGACAATAAATAAACCATAATGCTCTTACGTCAATGGTATGCGTTTTTGGCTACTGACAAAAAACTTCCACAAAAAGCTCGTTTACCTCACAATTACAAAAAGAAAACTAACACATTGCTCATTTTTTACACGTGGTTTAAGCGGCAATTTTCATTATTTTTTACATAGTTACAAGCAGTATTAAGAGACATGTGGGAATTATAATACAGTGAATGAACAAAGTACTTGGCGTATGCCTGCACATGAAATACGCTTGCTATTTATGAAAATACGAGTAAAGTGTGCAAAGCTCATATAAAATACATATCGGAGAAAAACTATGTCTATAAAAAATGACGACCAAGTAGCAGTACACTATACCGGCACCCTTGCCGACGGCACAGTATTTGATTCTTCCAAAGATCGTGAACCATTGGAATTTACCATGGGAAAACAAATGCTTATCCCTGGGTTTGAAAATGCTCTCATGGGTAAAACAGTAGGCGATACCATCACCGTCACCATTCCACCAGAAGAAGCTTATGGCGAAATGGACGAGGCACTGATTTTCGAAGTGCCCCGTGCTGAACTTCCCGAGCACATTCAGCCAGAGCTTGGTATGATGCTTTCTCTTTCTAACGAAGAAGGCGATATGAATGTAGAAATTTGCAAAGTGACCGATGACAGTGTCGCTCTAAACGCCAACCATCCCCTTGCTGGGCAAGCTCTTACTTTTGAAATTGAAGTTATTTCAGTAAAATAGGCACTCTCAACAACACAGGAGGACTGTATGAAACTTTTCTTAAAAGCATGTTTAGTGTCAGCCCTTTTTGTCTTTATTCTCAGCCCCATGCACGTCATGGCGAATAATGGCTGCCCTGAAAAACGCTCAAAATTAAAACGAGCAAAAATCCATGTACAGGGTGTTTCTACAGAACACAATGTCTGGTTTATGAACTATGATTACAAAGGAAAAAGGCGCAGTGTGCGCATTAGCTATGGTGATCGCCATATTTTCCAAAATTTCATTGGGGAAACTGTAATGATGAAATATTGGGACACGCAATTTTATGACGAGCATGACGGTGAGTGCGTCAAAAGAAGAAAAGCGCACTCCATTGGCGGCGTCAAAGTACAACCAGGATTTTAACCATCCAATGTGGGGGATTTTATCCCCCACAAAAATCTACTTCTTCCTTGTGCGCATATAACCGCTCATTACCAAACCGCCAGAGAGTATCTCTGTATGAATATGCTCAAACCGCAATGGCGCAATGAGGTTTCCAAAAAGTGCAATACCACCTCCAAGCACAATGGGAATGGTAGTAATGGTTAAGCTATCAATAAAATCTTTTTGCAGAAAACTTTGTATGAGCTGCCCACCGTCTATATATAAATTTTCATAGCCAAGGCCATGCGCCTTTGCTAATACCCCCTCAATACTTTCAGGACAAAGTACAGCTTTACCTGCATATTGCGGCGCAAGCTCTTGCAAGCTTTTGCTCAACACCATTACCGGCTTTGTATAAGGCCATTGCCCAAAAGAACACACGGCTTCGAAGGTGCGTCGCCCCATAATAAGCGCATCCATGCTTTCCATAAAGTTGCTAAAATGGCTATCTGCTCCCATTTCTTGGGGATAGTCATTAAGCCATTGCACACTATTATCAGCATCCGCAATATACCCATCAAGGCTCATTCCTACAAAAACATGATTTGGCATAGTCACTCCTCTTCTTGTACACTATTCATAATTTATAAAAAAACAAAACAAGCACATTTTGCGTAATAAAGTGCATTTTATTTAAGAAATTTTCAGCATTTTTTACAATATTCAACTTTTTTTTATTTTTTTTCTACTCTTTTAAATTGTGCCTAGCATACACTCTCCAGCTTTTTCGTCAACAACTTCATATTTCTTTATAATTTGGCATCTTGCGTTAATTATTTTTCCTGTTACGTTCATAATCGGCATATGTGTTAACCCAAAAAACTAAAACGTAAGGAGTATTGTATGCAATCTGACAAATTTACAACCTTCACCGTCACCGAAACAAGGGGTATACTTTGTGTAAGCTTTGATAATCCACCAGTAAACATTCAAGATATGGCAATGTTACATGATTTAAATGCCCTCGCCGACTGGCTTGAAGGTGACAAGAATGTAAAAGTCGTCATTTTTCAATCAGCCCATCCTGATATTTTTGTAGCGCATGCCGATGTGAACTTTTTAAAAGACATGTCCACCACTGCCGTCTCCCGCGATGAAGTGGAGCTGCTCTACCTGCAAACGACGCTCAACCGCATTGCGAACTTACCACAGGCCACCATCGCAAAAATCGAAGGCTTTGCCAGAGGCGGCGGACACGAGTTTGCCCTAGCTTGCGACATGCGCTTTGCCGCTCGTGGTAAGGCCGTATTTATGCAAATGGAAGTAGGCATGGGAATCTTGCCCTGCGGTGGCGGCGCATCACGCATGGCACGGCAAACGGGTCTTGGCAGAGCACTACAAATTATTCTTGGCGCCGAAGACTTTGACGCCGATGAAGCCGAACGCATCGGCACCATCAATAAAGCCCTTGAGCCTGACATCATCGGCCCCTATGTGCAAGAGCTTGCCGAACGCATTGCCCGCTTCCCCGCTGAATCCATCAATGCATGCAAAAAAACCGTCTATGCCTCGCAAGACCTTGCCATTATGGAAGCCTTGAGGGAAGAAGCCTATTGGCTCTATCAAGCCACTAGCCAAACACCTGCCATAAAACGCTTTACTATCGCCGACGAAAGTGGCTTCCAAAATGATATGAACAACCAACGTAACTTCGCAACCAAACTCCTAGATTTACAAGAGGTCAAGTGATGGATACCCTCAAAAACTATGTAAAAGAAAAAGTACATGACGCAAAAGAAAAAGTCCAAGATGCCGTGGACATGTTGCATTGGCGCAAAAACCTTGTCCAACAATTTTTAACGCATTTTGAAAATGGCGAAAAAGAAAAAGCCCTTGAACTCCTAGTAGACGACTGCGCATGGCAAGCCATGGGGGTGGAAGGGGGGCTCCCCATGAATGGTATCCGAGACAAGCAAGAAATAGGCCAACTTATTGATTATATCATAGAAAATATGCCGCAAGGCCTCAAACTCACTCCAGTGGGTTGGACTATTCAAGACAATCGAGTCGCCGTAGAAGTACACTCGCATGGCGTAAAAAGTAATGGCCTAGACTATGACAATTGCTACCACTTTCTATTCTTAGTGGAAAATCATAAAATTACAGCCATCCGCGAATACATGGACACAGCGCACGTAAAACGCGTTTTTGTGGATAATGCTCCCCTTGGTTA